>JAZQXE010000001.1:0-23720 GCA_045632705.1 Eubacteriales bacterium
GTAGGGGTCGACGTCCTCGGCGACCCGTTTGTACGAATTTGTTCGGGACGCCCGGGAGGTCGTCCCCTACGGTGTGGCGGTTCAAATCCCTCCAAAATGCCGTTACATCTATGGCTTTGTAAATAATTTTTGAATTGTAGGGGTCGACGTCCTCGGCGACCCGTTTGTACGAATTTGTTCGGGACGCCCGGGAGGTCGTCCCCTACAATGTGGCGGTTCAAATCCCTCCAAAATGCCGTTGCATCTATGGGTTTGTAAATAATTTTAAATTGTAGGGGTCGACGTCCTCGGCGACCCGTTTGTACGAATTTGTTCGGGACGCCCGGGAGGTCGTCCCCTACGGTGTGGCGGTTCAAATCTGTCTGCGGGTTTGGGCTGTGGGGAAGAAAAAGTGATGTTGCGGCGTTGCCGCAGTGATGTTATGGCTTTGCCATAGTGATGTATTGCGCCTTTGGCGCAAAGTGATGTGATGTGTTCCGCTCCTCACGCGCCGCAGCGCACATCACTTGCGAAGCAAACATCACGCCCGAAGGGCGCATCTCGTTCCGCGCAAGCGGAACACATCGTTCAGCCAACACAAAGGGCACGCTTGCGCGTGCCCTTTGTGTTGGCTGGGATGGATGGGCTCGAACCATCGAAATGCCAGAGTCAAAGTCTGGTGCCTTACCGCTTGGCTACATCCCACCGACTTCGTTATTTTACCACATCGTCACCGATATGTCAATATGAAATATCAAAGTAGATCACAACTATTTTCGCCTTGTTTGCTCGCGCGCGGCAGTTTTTCCATACGTTTTTTCAGAGCACCGCTCCGCTATATTTATATAGGTTAAAAATATCGTATTTTTTGTGGAATTTTCTTTCCTATACCTATTGACAACGCCTTTTCAGTGTGCTATAATTTACCACATTAAAGCGTTAAAGCACTAAAGTGTTGCGAGGTAATTATGAACAACTGGCATACGAAAGACGTTGACGAGCTCTTTGAAGCTATTCTTTCTCTAAAAACCGAAGAAGAGTGCTCTGCATTTTTTGAAGATATGTGCACGATAAAAGAAATACTCGATATGGCGCAGAGGCTGAAGATATCAAAAATGCTCAACCGCGGCGTTAACTATGCAACCATATCAAAGGAAACGGGAGCAAGCACCGCAACTATCAGCCGAGTCAGCAAATGTATCGAATACGGACGCGGCGGTTACTCAACGGTCATCAAGAGGACGAGCAAGGAGGAGGTTTGACGGATATGGATACGAAGCTTTTAAAATACGACGAGAGCGCGATACTTACTCTTCGAGCCCTCTACAAGCAATACGGATATCTTCCCTACAAGATGGGGAAATTTGAGGAATACGAGCTGTACGTTCAAAATAAAGACTTTCTCGTAAGCGACAGAGTCATCACCTTCAACGACACCAACGGCAAGCTGATGGCACTCAAGCCCGACGTCACGCTCTCTATCATCAAAAACGCGGAAAGCTCGGGAGCTGACAAAACGAAGGTGTACTATAACGAAAACGTGTACAGAGTTTCCGACAGTACGCATCAGTACAAGGAAATAATGCAGGCGGGCATTGAGCTGATCGCTGACATCGACAACTACGATATTTACGAAACGGTACTGCTCGCGGCAAAGAGCCTTGAAAGCATAAGCAATAAATATCTGCTCGACATCTCCTCCTCGGACATACTCGAGGATATACTCGACCGTGCGACGGACGACGACAAGATAAAGGCAGAGATACTCAAATACGTAAAGGAAAAGAACGCACACGACATTGAGCGTCTGTGCAGAGAAAACTCGATATCCGACGAAAGCTGTCGTGACCTATGTGCTCTCTGCAACGTCTACGTAAGTATTGGCGACGCAAGAGAGCCGCTGCTTGCTCTCTGCAAGAGCGAGCGCGCGAAAAAGGCACTCGACGAGCTCTGTGAGCTTGCTCAGCTCCTGAAAACTCAAGGATACGACGAAAACGTGTACGTTGATTTTTCTATCGTAAACGATATGAACTACTACAACGGCATCCTATTCAGAGGTTTCGTTGACGGTATCAGCACGGGTATCCTCTCGGGTGGAAGGTACGACAAGCTGATGCGCAGAATGGGACAGAAAAAGGGAGCCGTAGGATTTGCCATATACCTTGATCTTTTAGAGGATCTGACGAGAAAAGAGCAAAAATACGACGTGGACGTACTCGTGATCTACAACGACGGCACGACGGTAGCGGAAATAGCGCAAACGGTAAATGAGCTGACGAAGCTCGGGAAAAGCGTAAGCGTACAAAAGAGCGTACCGCCAAAGCTGCGCTACGTAGACAAGATCGTGCTCGGATAGGATAGGTGTAACGTATGATAAATATAGCATTACCGAAGGGCAGACTCGGAGAACGTGTGTACGCCATGTTTGAGGCGGCGGGTTACGAGTGCCCCTCCATAAAAGAAAACAACAGAAAGCTGATATTCGAAAACGAAGAAAAGGGCGTTCGGTACTTCTGGGTAAAGCCCTCCGACGTTGCCATATACGTTGAGCGAGGTGCCGCTGACGTCGGCATCGCGGGAAAGGATATTCTGCTCGAATACTCCCCCGACATTTACGAGTTGCTCGATCTCGGTATCGGAAAATGCAGAATGTGCGTAGCCGCAAAGCGTGATTTTATCGACAGAGAGGACAAGACGCTGAAGGTAGCAACGAAATTCCCGAACATCGCCTCGGGATATTACCGCAGTATCAGCCGTGACATTGACATAATAAAGCTCAACGGCTCGATCGAGATAGCTCCCATTCTCTCCCTCTCCGACGTCATCGTAGATATCGTCGAGACGGGAACGACTCTCAAGGAAAACGACCTCGAGGTAAAGAAAACGATAGTCGATATCAGTGCCCGACTCATTGCAAACAAGGCAAGCAGCAAGTTCAAATACTCCGAGATACAGAAGATAGTAAATTCAATAAAAGAACAGGTAAAAAAAGATGATTAAGATATACAACTGGGGTGAGGTCTCACCCGATGAAATATTTGCAAGAGACAATATCGCCTCCGACGTCGAGGGTGTTGTCACAAGCATTATCGCAGACGTCAGAAAAAGAGGGGACGCGGCGCTCTTTGACTATGCAAAAAAGTTTGACCGCGCAACTCTCACCTCGCTTGAAGTAAGTGCCGAGGAGATAGACGAGGCGTTTGCGTCAGTCGAGCCCGAGTTTCTCGATATAATCAGAGAAGCGGCAAAGAACATCCGCGATTTCCACGAAAAGCAGGTGCGCCAGAGCTTTATCATAAGCGAAAGCGAGGGAGTCGTAACGGGACAAAAGATAATGCCGATAGAAAAGGCGGGTCTCTACGTGCCGGGCGGCACGGCGGCTTACCCCTCGACAGTCCTCATGGACAGCATCCCCGCAAAGATAGCGGGATGCTCCGAGATAGTTATGGTAACGCCCCCATCCGCTGACGGAAAGGTAAACCCCGTAATTCTCGCTGCGGCAAAGATAGCGGGCGTTGACAGAATATTCAAGGTAGGCGGTGCGCAGGCGGTAGCGGCGCTCGCTTACGGTACAGAAACGATACCGAAGGTAGACAAGATAGTAGGCCCCGGCAACGCATACGTGGCGGAAGCGAAAAAGCAGGTATTCGGTGTAGTTTCTATAGATATGATAGCAGGACCGAGTGAGATACTCATCGTTGCCGACTCAAAAAACTCCCCCCGAAATATCGCGGCTGACCTTCTCTCACAGGCAGAGCACGACAAGATGGCAAGCGCCGTGCTCGTTTGCGACAGTATGCAGTTTGCAAACGAGGTAAGCCGTGAGCTTGAACGTCAGATACCTCTGCTTGACAGAAGCGAGATAGCGCGCGCGTCTATTGACAACAACGGCAAGATAATAGTAGCGGAAAACGACCTTATGCTCGCTATCGATATTTCAAACGAAATAGCACCCGAGCATCTTGAGCTTTGCATTGACGATCCGTTTGCTTATCTTGACAGAGTTAAGCACGCAGGCTCGATATTTATGGGCAGATACTGTCCCGAGGCACTCGGTGACTATTTCGCAGGGCCGAATCACACGCTCCCCACAAGCGGAAGTGCGAGATTCTCCTCTCCCCTCTCGGTTGACGATTTCGTAAAGAAATCGCAGTTTACCTATTACACGAAGGAAGCACTCGCAAAGGTTGCCGACAAGGTCGCCTACTTTGCAAAAAAAGAGGGGCTCGACGCCCACGCCAAGAGTGCGACCGTACGCTTTGAGGATTGATATGACGAGATTTTTTTCCGACAAATACAAGACGCTCGTCCCGTACGTACCGGGGGAGCAACCAAAGGACACGAAATATATCAAGCTCAACACAAACGAATCCCCCTACCCTCCGCACCCCGACGTGACGGAGGCGGTAAAGAGGGAGTCGGAGCTGCTCGCTCTCTATTCCGACCCCGAGTGCTACGCTCTGCGCGGCAAGGCGGCGGAGGTATTCGGAGTTGAGGCAGAAGAGCTTATTATGACAAACGGCTCGGACGAGGTGCTCAACTTTGCATTTATGGCGTTTTGCGATAAGGATCACCCCATCGCGTTTGCAGATATAACTTACGGCTTTTACAGCGTTTTTGCCGAGGTAAACGGTATTCCGTACGATATAATTCCGCTAAAGGACGATCTCACCATCGATTACAGAGACTACCTCGGAATAAACGAAAATATCGTCATAGCAAACCCCAACGCTCCGACGGCAATGGCTCTTCCCCTATGGCAGATAGAGGAGATAGTAAAGAGCAACCCCGAAAACGTCGTTATCATTGACGAGGCGTACGTTGATTTCGGTGCGGAGAGTGCCGTGTGCCTCACTAAAAAGTACGACAACCTGCTCGTTACACAGACGTTTTCAAAATCACGCTCGATGGCGGGCGCACGACTCGGCTTTGGTATAGCTGACAAGGCGCTGATAGCGGATCTGAACACCATCAAATATTCAACCAACCCCTACAACGTCAACAGAATGACGGCGGTTGCAGGATACGCGACTCTCGCGCAAAACGACTACTATCTCTCAAATTGCAAGAGAATATGCGAAACGCGCGCTTACCTTCTCGGTGAGCTTGAGCGTCTCGGATTTGAATCGACGGATTCAAAGACGAACTTCGTTTTCACCAAATCAAACGAAATAGACGGCGGACGGCTCTATACGGAACTGAAAAAGCGCGGAATACTCGTCCGACACTTTGACAAAGAGCGCATACGAGAGTACAATCGTATTACCGTCGGAACGAAAGAAGAAACCGAGCGCCTGATCGAAACGATAGCTCGGATATTGGAGGAAGAAAAACAATGAGAAGTGCAACGATAAACAGAAAAACGACCGAAACGGATATTTCACTTATATTGAACGTTGACGGCACGGGAGAAAGCAAGATAGATACGGGATGCGGTTTTCTCGACCACATGATGACGCTTTTTGCCCGTCACGGCGGATTTGATATCACGCTCGATTGCAAGGGAGACACGAAGGTAGACTATCACCACACCGCAGAGGATATCGGAATTTGCCTTGGAAAAGCTATTCGCGAGGCCGCAGGAGATAAGCGAGGCATCAAGAGATACGCGGACCTGACACTTCCGATGGACGAGGCTCTCGTGCTATGTGCCGTTGATATATCGGGACGCGCGGGACTCTATTACGCAATGGATATTCCGACAGAAAAGGTTGGCGACTTTGACTGTGAGCTGTGTGAGGAATTCTGGACGGCGTTTTGCAGAGAGGCACAGCTGACCATGCACCTGCGTCAGATATGCGGAAGAAACTCGCACCACATCATCGAGGCGGTCTTCAAGGCAAGTGCAAGAGCACTCTCCTCCGCTCTCTCGATAGATCCAAGAAATGCAAATAACGTTCCCTCTACGAAAGGAACGCTTTAAGGACTAAAAAAATGATAGCTATAATCGACTACGGTGTGGGCAATCTCTTTTCCCTTTGCTCCTCACTGAAATACATCGGAGCTGACACTATCGTTACCTCCGACAAAAAAACGATAGAACGTGCCGACAAGCTCATTCTCCCCGGTGTCGGGGCGTTTGAGGATGCGGCAAACAAGCTAAGCGCTACAGGCCTTGCCGACGTCATAAGAGAGCAAGCGGCGGCGGGCAAGGATATTATGGGTATTTGCCTCGGTATGCAGATGCTCTTTGAGCGAAGCTACGAATACGGCGAGCATCGGGGACTCGGATTGCTCGGAGGCTCTGTCGTTTCAATAAAGGAACGCGTACCCGAAACTCTGAAGGTACCGCACATAGGCTGGAATCCCCTGCATATCACGCGCGAGCATCGTCTCTTCAAATACGTAAACGAGGGAGACTGCGTCTATTTCGTCCATTCCTACTACGCCGACGGTTGCGAGGACAGCGTCATCGCGACGGCGGAATATTCGATTCCTCTGACGGCGGCAGTTGCGAAAGACAACGTAATGGGATGTCAGTTTCACCCCGAAAAGAGCGGAAAGACGGGCCTGGCTATTCTGCGTGCATTCTGCGAGGAGGTGTAAGGCATGATCATCTTCCCCGCTATTGACCTGTACGATAAAAAGGCGGTACGTCTATATAAGGGAGACTACGCGCAAATGACCGTATACAGTGACGATCCCCTCTCCGTTGCGCGCGACTTTGAACGTGCCGGAGCTACTCACGTTCACCTCGTTGACCTGCAAGGAGCGAAGGATGCAAGCACCCCCAATCTCGACGTGGTTGCTTCGATCGCCAAAAACACCTCTCTCTCGTGTGAGATAGGCGGAGGCATACGCGACGTTGAAACAGCACAGCGCTACATCGACTGCGGCGTTGACAGAATAATAATCGGCACCGCCGCCGTAACCGACCGTGCGTTTCTCAGAGAAGCGGTCGCGCGATTCGGCGAGCGAGTCGTCGTCGGTGCGGATTTCCGTGACGGCTATATCGCAATAAACGGGTGGCTCGAAAAGACGGAGATCACGCTCGAAGAATTCCTCGGCGAGATGAAAGCGGAGGGTGTGGTGAATTTCGTCATAACGGATATTTCAAAAGACGGTGCCATGCAGGGCACGAACCTCGCACTATACAAAGATCTCTCGCAAAGATATGCGCTCAATATCACGGCGTCCGGCGGCGTCAGCAGTATTGACGACGTAAAGAAGCTGCGCGAGATGAATATGTACGGTGCTATTATCGGAAAAGCGTACTATATCAAGCAAATAGACCTGTGTGAAGCGATCGAGGTGGCAAAATGATAACGAAAAGAATAATTCCCTGCCTTGACGTTCGCGCAGGCAGAGTCGTAAAGGGCGTAAACTTTGAAGGCATAAGAGACGTAAACTCTCCCGTTGAGCTTGCCGCTTACTATTCAGAGAGCGGAGCTGACGAGCTCGTCTTTTACGATATAACGGCATCCTACGAGCAGCGTTCGCTATTCGTGGATATTCTGACGGAGGTAGCGAGCCGTATCTTCATCCCTCTCACCGTCGGCGGCGGTATCAACAGTATCGAGGATTTCGACCGAGTACTCAAATGCGGTGCCGACAAGGTCAGCGTAAACTCGGGAGCAATAAAAAATCCCGCACTCATAACAGAAGCAGCTCAAAAATACGGTGACCAATGCGTCGTCCTTTCCGCTGACGTCAAGCGCGTTGACGGTAAATTTTGCGTTTTCTCAAAGGGAGGACGTGAAAACACGGGCATTGAGGCTATCAGCTGGATAAAAAAATGCGTCTCGCTCGGAGCAGGCGAGGTCGTCGTCAACTCTATCGACACGGACGGCGTCAAGGGTGGATTTGATATAGAATTACTCGACGCAGTATGCTCTGCGGTGAAAGTCCCCGTAATCGCAAGCGGCGGTGCGGGACGCACGAGTGATTTTACCGATCTGTTTAAAAAGATCCCCGACATCGACGCGGCGTTGGCGGCGTCGGTATTCCATTTCGGTGAGATCAAAATACCCGATCTCAAAACGGAAATGAAAAATAACGGTATCAACGTGAGGTTATAACTTATGATAAACGTAAATGAACTTAAATTCGATCAAAATGGGCTCATCCCCGCAATAGTAGTAGACGAGGCAGACGGTAAGGTGCTGACTCTCGCCTATATGTCGCGCGAGAGTCTCGAAATATCTATGGAAAAGGGACTCACCTGCTTTTTCAGCCGTTCAAGGCAAGAGCTGTGGCTCAAGGGTGAGACGAGCGGAAACTATCAGCATATCGTTTCCATAACCGCAGACTGTGACAAGGACGCACTCGTCGTAGTTGTCAAAAAGGACGGCCCCGCCTGCCACACCGGTGCTGAGTCTTGCTTTAACGACACGCTCTGGCACAGCGACACCCTCTCTCAGTTTACGCTCGGCGGACTCTACGACCTTCTTCAGTCAAGAAAGAAGGACAAGCCCGAGGGCTCGTATACCACTTATCTTTTTGAAAAAGGAACCGATAAAATACTCAAAAAAGTCGGGGAGGAATCTACCGAGGTCATCATAGCCGCAAAGGCGGATGACAAGGCGGAGACTATATACGAAATTGCCGACCTCGCCTATCACGTAATGGTGCTGATGGTGCAAATGGGCATAAGCGTAGACGACATACACACGGAACTTGCATCGAGACACATAATTGACCACAAGGTCAAGCAGGAGAAAATGACGAAATGACAAAGGCAAACTACCATACGCATACGACGTATTGCGATGGAAAAAATACCCCGCGGGAGCTCGTTGAAAAGGCACTTGAGCTTTCTCTTGACGAGATAGGATTCAGCGGTCACAGTTATATTTCTTTTGATACCTCTTACTGTATGTCACGCGAAAACACGCTGAAGTACAGAAGCGATATAATAGGACTCAAAAGCGAATATAAGGACAAGATAAAGATCACGCTCGGAATCGAACAGGACTACTACTCGGACGAGAGCACTATTGGTTACGAATACGTCATAGGCGGCGTGCATTACGTTAAGAAAAACGACGTGTACGTCCCCGTTGACGAGAGCAAGGAATTGCTCAAAGCCGCAGTTGACGAGCATTGGGGCGGTGATTTTTACGCCTTTTGTGAGGATTATTACGCTCTTGTATCCGACCTTTACGACAAGACGGGATGCGATATCGTCGCACACTTTGATCTGGTAATGAAATTCAACGAGGACGGCAGTCTCTTCGATCCCAACGACAAGAGATACGTAGACGCGGCAAATGCGGCACTCACAAGACTCCTTGAGTGTCCGGTGAGATTTGAGATAAACACGGGTGCGATATCAAGAGGCTACCGCACCGAGCCATACCCCGATATGCGATTTATCAAAACGATAAAGGACGCAGGCGGCACGCTTCTTCTCTCCTCCGATTGTCACGCAAAGGACGCTTTGATCTTTGACTTTGACAAATACGAGCATCTGTTAGATTAAGAAAAAGAACGGAAATAAGGAGCGTAAACAAAGAAAAACCAAGTATCCGTAAGAATACTTGGTTAAAAACGATATTTACCGCTCCTTAAAATCTTCACCCGTTATCAAATAGTCGATCGACTTATTATAATACTTTGAAAAAGCACACAACAATTCAAGGTCGGGATTTCTCATTCCATTTTCGTAATAAGACAACGCCTCTCTCGATATATTGAGGTCCATCGCTACTTTCAGCTGACTGTATCCCTTCTTTTTCCGTGCTTCCCGCAGTCCTACCATCTTCACGACGTAGTTCCTCCGTACAAAAAAATCATTACTGTTACTTGACTTTATTGTAACAGTATGTTACAATAAATTTGTGACAATATGTTACACAATCATTATGAACCATTATCAGCACAGCGATTCAAGGAGCACACAAATGAACGAGGAAACTAAAGTAAGCAAAACGTCTCCGGCATATAAAAAATACTACGAAATGTATGATAAAGAAGACGACACCAGACTATTCTCATACTACAAGACCGCAGAAGGAGACAAAAAAGCCGCAATATCCGACATACTCTCAAAGCGCGGATATTCTAACTTTCAAAATTGATCCTCCCTCTATATAAAGAAAAAGAACGGAAATAAAAGTGAGACTTTTATTTCCGTTCTTTTTTAGTAAAAGTTATTTAGCGCATCGGCGTATGTATCTTGCGGCGGCTGACGGAATATCGCGCGGGAGCATTCCCGTCTCAGAATATTCTTCACCGAGCAGCTGCGCGGCGGCACCGTGTACGTGCGCACCGAGTGCGGCGGCAAGACCGCAAGAGACTCCCTGAGCAAGCAGCGCCCCGATCATACCCGCAAGCACGTCGCCCGAGCCTCCCTTTGCAAGTCCGCTATTACCCGTAGTATTTACGTAGGTGTGAGAGTCGGGGGTACAGATCAACGTGTCAGCCCCCTTCAAAAGCACAGTCACGCCACACCTTTTCGATAGCTCGCAGGCGTTCTTGTATCTATCTGACTGGACCTGCTCCACGCTCGTTTCGGTGAGTCGTGCAAACTCCTTCGGATGAGGGGTGAGCACTATTTCTCTCTTTGATCTCTCTATGTGTGCCGTTCTTCCGTCAAGAGAATTGAGTCCGTCTGCATCAACGAGAAGCGGCCCTCCCGAAATAGAGGCGAGCACCTCGACCAGTCTTTCTATATTCTTATGTTGTCCCGTACCGCATCCGACGACGATAGCGTCTGCATCTACGGAATGGAGGACGAGCTTTTCAAATACGGTGTTATCCCACTCATCTACCGCGGGTACGACCGTATATATGACCTCGGGGCAATAGGCGCTGACTGCGTCTGCTACCTTTTGCGTGCAAACGAGCTCACAAAGTCCGACGCCCATACGGAGTGCTCCCTCACAGGCAAGGATAGCCGCACCCGTCATATTGTTGCTTCCGCACACGAGCATAAGTTTGCCAAACGTTCCCTTGTGTGAGTTTGCAGGTCTTGCCCTTTCAAACATCCTCACGATATTCTCGTCAACGGAGGATGCGGGGAAGCTAAACTTGTTTTCCACGGCTTGCCTGTCAACGCCTATACTGCAAGTAACTATGCTCGAGCACATATCGCGCGCGGGATAAAGGAGCATACCTATCTTTACGTATTCCATAGTCAGAGTAACGTCGGCACGGAAGGTAGTCTTTGCGCACTTTCCCGTATCGCAATCTATTCCCGAGGGAACGTCGACCGCTATTTTCTTTGCCTTTGAATTGTTGGCAAGACCTACCGCGTACGCCTCGGCACTCGGCATCTCACCGTGAAATCCTATACCGTAGAGCGCGTCTACGATAAATTCAGCGTCAGTCACCGCACCCGTAAGTCTCTCTTTGTCGGTTAGGGGATATATGTGCTTTATCTTCTTTTTCAGCTTGGCTCTATACAGCTCCGAGCTCTCATCTCTCGTTGCGGCGTCGCTCTCAAACACGATAACGTATCTTCCCGCTTCAAAGAGAGTAGCGGCGATGACGTATCCGTCTCCGCCGTTTTTACCCGCTCCGCACATAACGAGCACGCGGCTTCCCTCTTCGGTCATAGAAAGGATATGTACTGCTGCACTGTGTGCGGCGTTATACATCAGTATATGGTCGGGGATCCCGAGCTCCTTTACCGCAAATTCATCTATCTCTTTTATCAGCTTTCTCGTTGCAAGTTGCATATTCTACCTCAAAAAACTCTGTTGATGCCGACACCCTTTTCGGTGAAGCTCTCCAGATTTTTATCAAGAACGTCGATCAACCGTTTTCTTGATTCTATACTCGTCCACGCACAATGCGGGGTAATAAGACAATTAGGCGCTGTAAGCAGGGGATTATCCTTTGCGGCAGGCTCAACTGTCAGTACGTCAAGTCCCGCACCGCCGAGTCTTCCGTCTGCAAGTGCGTCAGCTACATCCTGCTCGCAAAGCACCGCACCGCGCGAAGTATTTATAATTATCGCACCCGCCTTCATACGCGAGATGAAAGCGCGGTCTACCATTCCGCGAGTTTCGCCCGTCAAAGGACAATGGAAGGAAACGTAGTCTGAGCTTGAAAGCAGCGTCGCCTCGTCGGTATATTCGATACCGTCCTTTACGCAAGGAGATACGCTGCGCCTGTAAGCTAAAACTCGCATACCGAACGCCTGACATATCCTTGCAAAATTTTCTCCGATAGCACCGCATCCGTACACGCCGACCGTCTTATCCTTAAGCTCGGTAAATTTTACATTCTGGTACTGAAAACCGGGAACGCCCGTCCATTTTCCCTCTCGTACTATCCCCGCCAGACCTGCTACGTCCGTCGTCAGCGACAAAAGCAGAGTAAAGGCAAGCTGGGCTACGCTGGGCGTTGAATAGGCAGGCACGTTGCATACCTCAACGCCTCTTGCACGGCAAGCCGCTACGTCTATCATATCATATCCCGTACCGAGTGCGCTGACGTATTTTATGCTCGGGCAGGCGTCAAGCAACGCCGCGTCTATATTCACTCTGTTGGTAAACACCGCGTCCGCACCGCAAAGCACCTCTGCCGCCCTCTCGTACGGGGTTTTGTCATATACGTCGTATTCACCGTATTTTGATAAGAAATCCCAACTCAGATCTCCCGGATTTACGGCAAATCCGTCAAGCACGACCGTTTTCATTCTGCTCTCCTCCGTTTTTTCACGTTTCTATTGATTTTACCATTTTTTTCTCTTTCAATCAAGTACATTTTCTCGCTTTTTAACTTTTTATTTGATAAAGAAAAATACTCGGCATATCCGACGTCGGATATGCCGAGTTGTTTTTTAGTTTTGCTCTCTGAATACGACCGTACCGTTTTCCGCATCCATACTCTCGACTATCGCGAGAGACTCGAGATGATATCCGAGATTTCGGATTATTCTTCCGCCTATCTGGAAGCCCTTTTCTATAACGATACCGATACCCTCTACCTCAGCACCAGCGCTCTCGGTGATCGAGATAAGTCCCTGAAGAGCACAGCCGTTGGCAAGGAAGTCGTCGATTATAAGTATCCTGTCGTCCTCACCGATAAACTTCTTTGATACGATTATCTGATTTCTGTTTTTATGAGTAAAGGACTCGACCTCGGCGGTATACATATCACCGTCAATATTGACGCTCTTTGATTTTTTTGCAAATACCATAGGAACATCAAAGCACCTCGCTACAGCATACGCTATAGCTATTCCCGATGCCTCTATGGTCAGCACCTTCGTTATCTTTTTATCCTGAAAACGTCTGTAAAACTCGCGTCCTATCTCGTCAAGCAGCGCAACGTCCATCTGATGATTCAAAAAACTGTCCACCTTGAGAACGTTTCCCTCTTTTACAAGTCCGTCTTTTACAATTCTCTCTTCAAGAAAATTCATACTATACCCCGCTCAAAATTCAGTCATACGACGTTTTTCTACATTATACACGCCAAAAAAAGCATTGTCAAGTGCGTTTGAGCCGAGAGGCATAGAGATCATTTATTTTTGTTGTAAATGATCATCAGACCTTTTAAAAGAAGCTCGTCGTCGGTATGGACCCTGCATCTGCACAAAGGAGCAACAATAGAACACAAGCCCCCCGTAGCAATAACGGAGCAGCTCTGACCAAGCTCGTCTTCTATTCTCTGCACTATACCGTCTATCGCGCCCGCGCAGGAATACAAAAGACCGTTTTTCATACTGCTTACCGTATTCTTACCTATCACGCTGCTTGGAGCGTCAAAGGCAATATTCGGCAGTTGCGAAGTATTATCGCTGAGTGCCTGCGCAGAAAGTGATACTCCCGCCGTTATCAGCGTTCCAACGTAATTTTTGTCCTTATCTATGACAGAAAAGGTAGTTGCCGTTCCCATATCTATGATTATCTGCGGAACGGGATAATAATTTATACCCGCAACGGCGTCAACGACAAGGTCGCTGCCGAGTTGTGCCGGGTCGTCTATCGTTATTTTCAATCCGGTCTTTATTCCGGGGCCGACCACGAGTGCTTTTACGCCCGCATATTTTTCTATGGCAAGGCGCACCGTATTCGTAACGGACGGAACTACGGAAGATATTACCGCACCGTCGATCTCCTCGGATGACAGACCGTGTATATCAAGAGCGGTTCTGATAACCGACGCGTATTCAAGGTCTGTAGCCGAAACGTTGGTTGACATTCTTTCACGAAAAAGTATCTGATCTCCAAGAAAGCATCCGAACACTATATTCGTGTTTCCTATATCTACGCAAAGTACCATATCAGCGACCTTTATCCTATATTGTTCTTCGTTACTATCTTCACGACTCGAAGGATAACGGGAATGAGCAGTACGTTTATCAAAAACTCAACGACGAAATTGAGTCCCACTATACCGATAAAGATAAACGCTACCGCATTGGCAAATCCGCCCGCAGACGCGTATTCCTGCATCATAGGATAGTAAAACGCAAAAAGTCCGCCGACAAATATTCCGGTATTTACTATCGGACATGCAACTGCAGAAGCGATAACGGCAAACACGTTTTTCTTTTTAAAGAGCCTGAATACAAGTCCCGAAACGAGACCTGCCGCAACACCCTTGAGTATGCACAAAACGATAGTGATGACGGGACGAGAAACGAGCATAGCGGTGCTCAGTGCCCCCGCCGCTCCCGTGACGACCTGCACGGCTACCGAAACGCCGAATACTCCGCCGAGCACAGCTCCTGCCTTGTATCCGTAGAGTATTGCGCCTATTATGATAGGCACGAGGGTAAGAGTGATATAAAAGATACCTATCGGTATTACGACGAAAAACTGCAACACTATAACGAGTGCCGCGAGCAGTGCAGTACCTACGAGTACGTTGATATCTTCTCTTGAGGTGATTTTGTTTTTCATTTTTCCTCCGTTACCGTTCTCTTGTGAGATACGATTACATTAATATAATTGGGAAGCTGCTTTACCTGCGTCAGATTTCTGAAAAGGCGAATACCTGCGAGCTTTCGCTGTTGGAATTTTTCTTCCCTACGACACATTATATACTAATAAAACGAAAAAATCTATACAGAAGTGCTTTTTTGTTCAACAAATTTGCACAAAATGACGTTTCCACTTTGGATAAAATCGACAAAAAACGGGCGTTTTCCTCCTACACGGAAGATAAAGCCCGTTTTATTATGCCTATTCTTTTTTATTCAAAATCAAACTCGGAGCAAAGCAGGCTCACGCCGTCCGGGGATACCGTGAGGAGTCCCGACGAGCTCACCGCCCCTCTCACCGTGCCGTCGACGGTATACACCTTGCACTTTCCCGCTACTACCGCGCTGACGAAAGGAATGTGTCCCGCCATAATAGCTATATCTCCCTCAAGCACTCGCAAGGAAAGCTGAAGCGCTTCGTCATCATAACGAGTACCCGCAGGGGTGGTTATGCGAAGTTTGAAGCTTTTCATTTTCCGCTCTCCTCTTTTGCCTTGAGTATAGCCGCATCGATGCTTCCGACGAACAAGAATGCAGACTCGGGAAGGTCGTCGTGCTTTCCGTCTATGATCTCGGCAAAGCCGCGAATAGTTTCCTTGAGAGGAACGTACTCACCCTTGATTCCGACGAACTGCTCTGCAACGGTAAAGGGCTGGGAGAGGAATCTCTGTACCTTTCTTGCTCTCGATACCACGAGTTTATCTTCCTCGGAGAGCTCGTCAAGTCCCATAATGGCAATGATATCCTGAAGCTCGTTATATCTTTGCAGTATCTGCTGTACTGCTCTCGCTACTCTGTAATGCTCCTCACCGACGATATCGGGAGAAAGTATACGGCTGGTGGATGCAAGAGGATCGACTGCGGGATATATACCCTGGCTCGCAATATCACGGCTAAGTACCGTCGTCGCGTCAAGATGCGCAAACGTGGTAGCGGGTGCGGGGTCTGTCAGGTCGTCTGCGGGCACGTAAACTGCCTGGACCGAGGTGATCGAGCCTCTCTTGGTAGAAGTTATTCTCTCCTGGAGCGCTCCCATCTCGGTTGCAAGCGTCGGCTGATAGCCAACTGCCGAGGGCATACGTCCGAGAAGTGCCGAAACCTCACTTCCCGCCTGGGTAAATCTGAATATGTTGTCTATAAAGAGAAGAACGTCCTGTCCCTCGCGGTCTCTGAAATATTCAGCCATCGTAAGTCCCGAAAGACCGACGCGCATTCTCGCTCCGGGCGGCTCGTTCATCTGACCGTACACGAGTGCGGTCTTGTTGATAACGCCCGATTCCTTCATCTCATTGTAGAGGTCGTTTCCCTCTCTCGTTCTCTCTCCGACGCCCGTAAACACGGAAATACCACCGTGCTCCTTTGCGACGTTGTTGATAAGCTCCATAATAAGCACCGTCTTACCAACTCCCGCACCGCCGAAAAGTCCGATCTTACCGCCCTTTGCGTAAGGGCAGATAAGGTCAACTACCTTGATTCCCGTCTCGAGTATCTCCGTCGTCGACATCTGCTCCTCGTATGCGGGTGCAGGTCTGTGAATATCCCATCTCTCGCAATCTGCGGGAGCGTCCATATCGTCAACGGGATCGCCGAGGACGTTGAATATTCTGCCAAGAGTTGCCTCTCCGACGGGTACGTTGATGCTTCTTGCCGTATCTATCGCATCGGCGCCTCGCACGAGTCCGTCGGTACTCGACATAGCGATACATCTGGCAACGCTGTCACCTATATGCTGCGCTACCTCGACTACGAGTTTTTTTCCGTTATTATTTATCTCGAGCGCTCCGAGAAGCTGCGGCAGCTGCCCGTCCTCAAAACGCACGTCAACTACAGGGCCGATGACCTGTATGACCTTGCCTATGCGTTGTTTTGGTGTATTGTTCAAAACGATTACCTCACTCTCTCAAAAGATCCCGTCAGTTGCCCGAACCTGCAACTATCTCGGTTATCTCCTGCGTTATCGCGCCCTGACGCGCTCTGTTGTATTCAAGGGTAAGCTTGTCTATCATCTCGCTTGCATTCTGCTCGGCGTTGTTCATTGCGTTTCGCCTTGAGCTGAGCTCACACAGATATCCTTCGCAGACACTACCCATAAGAACGCCCGAAACGTAGTCGGGCATCACCGCATCGAGCACTCTTGAAGGATCGGGCTCGAACTCCGCCATAGTACTTGACCGTTTGCCCTTCTCGTAAGATACGGGAAGTATGCGCACGCTCTTCGGCGTCTGGGTGAGTGCGGAATTATATTCGGTGTAAACGACGTAGACGCAATCTATATCTCCCTTTTTGTATAGAGAAACCAGCTCGCGCGCGATCGCCGCAGCGTCGGATGCCGTGAATTTTTCAACGCATCCGCAAGAAAGCGGGGACAACTCGTATCCGCGACGTTTGGCGTACTCTACCGCTCTCTTTCCGATAGGCACCGCGTAGACGTTCCCCTCAAAGCCGAGCTCTGCCGTCTTTTTGAATACGTTGTTGTTGTAGCCTCCCGCAAGTCCTCTGTCACCCGCGATGATTATCACGCACGGCTTTTTATTTTGGGTATCAACGACGAAAACGTTGTCGGAGCACTCACCGTAGTCGATAGAAGATATCGCTTCCATCATAGCGTCGGAGTAACTGCGCGCTTTTTGCATATTTTCAGTCGCACGTCTCGTTTTTGAAGAAGCAACGAGCTCCATCGCCTTTGCCATATGGAGAGTTGAGTCAACGCTCTTTATTCTGTTTTTGATAGCCTTTGAATTTGAAGGCATACCTATCCCTCCGTGTTTTCGTTATCTCGACTGTATAAATTTACGGCTGAATTCTCTGAGTGCCCCGTCAAGCTCCGTCTTATCGCTCTCCTCGTAGACGCTCTGCGCTATCCTCGAGAGCAGCTCCGGATGATGAAGCTCCATATATTCGCAAAGCTCCTTCTCGTATTCCTTTACGTTCTCGATCGCAACCTCTGCCATAAGATCGTTTACAGCCGCGTAAATGATAGCAACCTGACACCCTACGGATACGGGAGAGGTCTTGTCCTGCTTTAGCACCTCTACGATGCGGGCACCCTGAGCAAGACGTCTCTTGGTATCAGCGTCAAGATCCGAGCCGAATTGTGCAAAGTTCTGAAGCTCTCTGTACTGAGAATAGAGGAGTTTAAGCGTTCCCGCTACCTTTTTCATCGCTTTTACCTGAGCGTTACCGCCGACTCGGCTGACCGAGATACCGGGGTTTACCGCGGGCATTATACCGGAGTGGAAAAGCTCACTCTCAAGGAATATCTGGCCGTCGGTTATTGATATTACGTTGGTGGGAATATACGCTGAAACGTCTCCCGCCTGCGTTTCGATTATCGGAAGGGCGGTGATACTTCCTCCGCCGTATTCCTCGGATACGCAAGCTGCACGCTCAAGCAGACGTGAATGGAGATAGAATACGTCTCCCGGATATGCCTCTCTGCCCGGGGGACGACGGATAAGAAGCGACAGTGCTCTGTACGCTACGGCGTGCTTTGAAAGATCGTCGTAAACGATAAGCACGTCCTTACCCTGCGCCATAAAATATTCCGCAATAGCGCATCCCGTATAGGGCGCTATATACTGTAAGGGGGCTGTCTCGGATGCGGAAGCGGAGACCACTACCGTATATTCGAGTGCCTTTGCATCCTCGAGAGTCTGGGCAAGCTGTGCGACGGTCGAATTTTTCTGTCCTATCGCAACGTATACGCAGATCACGCCCGTGTCTCTCTGGTTTATTATCGTATCAAGAGCTATCGTAGTCTTTCCCGTCTGTCTGTCTCCGATAATAAGCTCTCTCTGTCCTCTGCCTATCGGTATCATACTGTCTATCGCCTTGATTCCCGTCTGAAGCGGGACCTTGACGCTCTTACGCTTGATGATACCCGGCGCCTCCGACTCTATCGGACGCGTCTCGGTGCATCCGTGCGGGCCCTTGCCGTCGATAGGCTCTCCGAGTGCATTTACTACTCTACCGAGCAGCGCCTCGCCCACGCATACCGACACTACCTTGCCCGTACGTCTGACGGTGTCTCCCTCTTTTATCTTCGAGTTGTTTGACAAAAGTGCGATAGATACGGTGTTTTCCTCCAGATTCTGCGCCATACCGAACTCGCCGCCGTCAAACTCAAGAAGCTCGTTTGCCATACAAGCGTCAAGTCCGTACGCCTTTGCGATACCGTCTCCTACGACGATTACCGTACCGACCTCCGCCTGTCTGATCTCGTTCTTATATTCTTTTATCTGTTTTTTGATTATACTGCTGATTTCATCAGGGTTGAGATTCATACTCGTGATTCCCCTTTCCGTTTCAAAATTTGGATCTAAATCGTAGTTTTATAAAGATCCCTCTTCATTGTATCGATACTGCCGCGAACGGTGCCGTCGTAGAGCTTTCCGTCAAGCTCAACGCGCATACCGCCGATAAGTGACGGATCGACCGTCGTCTTGAGCGTGACCTTTTTACCGCTGACGGATTCAAGCCGCGCAATAAGAGCCGCCCTCTGCTCGTCCGTGAGCTGCGCCGCACTGCGTACGAGCGCCGTTGCTATACCGTGCTTTTTATTGAATATAGCCTCGTATTCGTTAAAGCAAGAAACGATCTCCGTCACTCTGCTTCTCTGGCAAAGCAACGACATAAAGGAAAGGATATGCTCCTCTATCTTGCCCTCAAAGCACTCGCAAAGCAAGGAAAGGCGAACCGATGCCGAGATGTTTACCGCACCGAGCAGAGCCGCGTATTCGGGGTTTTGTTCAAATACGCTCCGCACCGAGCGTATCTCTGACAGATACAGCTCCTCTTTATTTTCTTCCTCCGCTATCTCGTATAGCGCTCTTGCATATTCTTTTACAGCGTCTGACATATCAATCACCGATACCGCTGATAAAATCGTCTATCAGCGCCTTGTGGTCGTCTTCGTTTATCTCACGTCCGAGCATACGCTCTGCGATATCTACGGACATAGACGATATCTCGTTCTTTATGTCGTTTACTGCTTTTTTCTTTTCCTGGGCGATATCTGCGTCGGCTCTGCGTATCATATTCGCCGCTTTGGCGCTCGCGTCCGCTATTATCTCGCTCTCCATCTTGTCCGCTCTTGCTCTTGCGTTTTTGAGTATTACCTCAGCCTCATCCTGAGCACCCGAGAGCTTTTCGCTATACAGACGAGCGTCTCGCTCCGCATCCTCTTTGGCCTTCTTTGCATCGCTGTAATCACGGTCTATCTTTTCACTGCGAAGCTCAAACACCTTTTTTACGGGAGCGAAAAGAAACTTTTTCAGTATCAAAAACATTATGAGCAGATTTGCTATCGATATCAGTATCTGCCATAGGTTTATCGAAATTACTTCAAGAGTCTGCAACTCTTCTACCTCCTAAAAACATCGGTTTGGCGGTAAATACCGCCCTCTCTTTTACTTATCTGCCGAGAGCCTTCAGAAGTGTATCGACGAGCATATTGGGCGCTACGAATATAAGCAGAATTGCTATAACGAGCGCATAAAGACCCGTCGTCTCTGCGATAACGCATCCGAAAAGCATCGTAGAAGTAACGTCACCCTTACATTCGGGCTGACGGCCTATTGCCTTACACGCTTCACCTACCGCGTAACCTTCACCGATACCGGGGCCGATACCTGCTATCATTGCAATACCTGCACCGAGAGCACAACATCCTAAAATAATACCAATTGCGAGTTCCATTTTGTTTTCCTCCAAAAATAATGTATATGTTTTTTATTTTTCAAACTATCCTTTTGCGGTGCTTTTATCTAAACCGCACTTTTTTGGGCACGGCGCTCTTCTCTCAAACGTCTTTTTTCAGCCTTTTTCTTCATTCTCTTCTCGTACTCTTCACCCGGGAATCCGTTTGAGATATAGAGCATAGTCAGCATAGCGAATATAAACGCCTGAAGCAGACCACTGAAGAGATCAAAATACAGTGACATAAACGCGGGAATACCTATCTGTAAAAACGGTATCTCACCGAGAAATCCGGGCAGACTGCCGAGCAGTATGTTAGATAATCCCCCAAGTCCTGCCGCAAGCAGTACTCCGATGACCGAGCCTGAGAGAATGTTTCCGTAGTGACGTAGCGCCATCGAGACGGGAGTCGCTATCTCACTTATCACGTTAAAGGGAGCAAGTATGGGTAAGGGATCGATATATCCCTTGATATAATGCTTCACACCGCCCTTGAGCTTGTAGTGAGTTATCAGAATGAACACGAGTATCGCCCATCCCGCTACTATATTAAGATCCGAGGTAGGCGGAAACAGTCCGAGAAGGCTCGACAAAGACGAGATAGCGGACAGTCCCATTATCGCCGCAACGAATGGCGCAAATCCGAGAAATCTCTCGCCCATATTCGTATTTACGAACTTTTCTGCCGCCTCAACTATCATCTCGCAAAGAAGCTGACGCTTCGTCTTTTTATCCACTCCGATACCGTGAGTAAGAAACAGACACAGACCGAGCAGAAAGAATATGACCGCTACCGAATTTACCTGCGCCGCCGTTATCGGAAGATCCTGTATCGGCATCGGTATGACGAAGTATATCTGCGCACCCGTTACGGTGATCCCTTCACTGAGAGGAGTGAGCAGCACCTTCAGCGTCATACAGAAAACAAACGGCAAAAGCATAAGCGAAAGGTAGAGGGCGTCAACGAGCCTGAATTTTAACTTTTCACTCATTTTCGGCATCCCCTCCTCCGTTTTTAGACTTTTCAGCTTCCGAGCCCATTCTGAGCATTCTCACGGTAGTTGCCACTCTCGGAAAGATGAGAGGTATCAGCAACGCAAGAACAACGGGAAGCTCACTGCCCAAAACGAGCAACGAAACTACCACGACGACGAGCATCGCGAGCGTGCGCAGGGAGCTTGAAGCCTGCATTCTCTTTTTTGCATTTTCGTCAGTATCGGAAAGAGCCTTCTGCAACGTCAATCCCATCAAAAGAAAATTGAGCGAGCCGACGCAGAGTGATATCGCACACCCAATAAGAGCGGAAAGCGAAAAGCATCCTGCTATCAGATATACCGACATCATCGCGGCACATAGCACAAGACTAAACAGCAACACGAAAGTGCTCTCTTTTTTGACCGTTTTATCTATCTTCATATCATCACCTCGTATCACGACGAAGACGTAATTACAACACCGTTTATTTTACACCAAAATACACTCCTTTGTCAATCAAAGAAAGGGTAGTTTTACAATTAATTTATTATTTTTTATCTCGAAAAAGCAATATATTCATTCCCACGATCGATAAACGCCAAAAGAAGACAAAACCGTCGCGCCTCACAAAAAAATTTTAAAACCTGCTTTCTGCGTATTGATTGTTTGAGTGCTTGGGTGTTATAATCAAAATATAAAAGGCGTGCTCAGCATACGCCGAAACTACACGGAGGTTATTATGATTTTTGATAGAATATATCTGAGAGAAGACGACCGCGAAATATATATGGACGCCTACGTCCCCGAGCCTCATCACGAGATCAAGATGAAAAACGCCAGACGCGCGGTCATCGTTTTCCCCGGCGGCGGATACCGTTTCCTCAGCGGCAGAGAATCCGACCCCGTAGCACGAAAATTTCTCGGGGAGGGTATTTGCACTTTCGTTCTCTACTATTCGATAAAGGAAAAGGCAGTCGAGCCGCGTCAGCTCGTTGACGCTTCCCTTGCCGTTGAGCACGTCAGAGCAAACGCACAAAAGTACGGCGTCGATCCCGACAAGATCGTAGTATGCGGTTTTTCAGCAGGAGGTCACCTCGCCGCAAGCATCGGAACGCTCTGGGACAGAGATTTTGCAAAAACTTCCCCCGATATGCCCTACGGAATAAACAAGCCAAACGGTATGGTGCTATGCTATCCCGTCATTAACGCCTTTGATCTGATGGAGGGCTCGCGCCTCAAGGGAGATACGATCTACGGAGACCCCAATACGGACGTCGGTGCCGTGACTTGTCGCCTTGACAAATGCGTAAAAAACGGCGTCACTCCGCCCGCTTACATCTGGACGACGTTCGAGGATACTCTCGTCCCGCCCGAAAACTCAATACACTTTGCTCTCGCCATGCAAAATGAGCACATCCCCTACGAGCTGCACGTCTTCAATCACGGTTGGCACGGCCTCTCCCTCGCCACTCCCGAGGTCTGCGGCGAAGAAGGATACGGTGTTATGCCCGATATCGCAGAGTGGGCTGACGAAGCACTTAACTGGGTACAAAAGCTTTAACTAAAAAAGGAAGGCAGCCGCAAGACTGCCTTCCTTTTTTAGTTGGTTTTGAAATTTCAGTTTAGTTAGCTTATGCCGTGGGTTTGCCCTCTACAAAGTTTTTTATCCACTCTATCGAGGGATTTTCTTTAAAATGTACAAGTTGACACACATAGTAAAGACCTTCAGTTTCGTTTCTTACCAAAATAGCTACATATTCTACGGGGTCTTCAAAAGGCACGCTAACATCGTTCTTTTTCTTATATGTTTCGCGCACAATAACTTCTTGGTTGTCTCCGCACTCTAACGTATATAAAACGTTTACTTCGTTACTTTTCACCCCGTCTATTTCACGTTCTTTGGTAATTATTTCAACCTCAACATTTTCTTTTTTTGATGTCTCTACTGTCGTGTTGATGCTTTTGTCAAACGTATTCTCATAAAGCGTATTTAAACTTTCTTCAAAGCGATCTTTGGTATACAAAAACATATTAAAAGTATTAAATGCATTAATCGATACTTCCGGCGCGCCGTAAACAATCGGATCTGAATAATTAAAATACACATGCAACGAACCAGCATCAATCCAAAATGGATCAACTATCTTGACGTCTGACTGTTCGCTTTTTAATATCGGAATTTTATCAT
>JAZQXE010000002.1:0-12042 GCA_045632705.1 Eubacteriales bacterium
TTTAATATTTTTTTCGTTTGTGGTTATGCCTGAAGATGCAAGCCGAGTTTGATCTAAGTAAGGGGCGCCGCAGATTCGGAGCAGAATTTTTCGTTCTTCACACGAAGGCGTACTCTGTACGTCGAAGTGGGAAAACGGAAAAAGCAAACGAAAATATAATAGGTTGGAGAAAACCGCAGGTTTTCAACCAAAAACATTAAGGAGTAACTCCGTTGATACACGAAGTTACCCCTTTTTGCTATATATTATAAATTTTTTTCGTTTGTGGTTATGCCTGAATGTGCAAGCCCTTACCTATACAGCTTGTTGAAGAACGTCTTATACATTCCTCGCGTCTGTCCGCGCCATACGGGCTCGTATCCGTAAAGTACGACCTCTCCTTTTCCCTTTTTGCAGGAAATGAGCGTCGCCTTGTCAACGATATATTCCTCGCCCGCGAGATAGCCGCTGCGCAACAGATCCCCGCTCTTGTATTTCATCGCGGTAGTGTAGTTATCCGCATCGAACTTGTCGGTCAGGGCAAAGGTCGGATCGTTTACGTTCATCAGATACGTATCCTTCGGCATACCGTAGCATATAGGATCCGTTGGATCGACCGTAACTCTCAAGGTCGAGCCGTGCGTATTGTGCTTTACGGGCATTAGTCCCTTGACGACGTTTCTTACCTTGAGTCCGAGATAGTCGATAGCAAACACGGCAGACGTGGAGATCGCAAGCATCCTGCCTCCGCGCTCAACGAATTTGTTAAGCTCTGCCACTCCCGCCATTCCTATACCGCTGCGGTATTTGGGCGGCTGCGGGCCTCCAAACTCCGTGATCCAGTTTATCCAGCCGTCGATAGAGTACGCGGGCGCCTCTTCAAGTCCGATAATAAACGCAAGTGCCTCGTGCGGCATAACGAGAACGTCTATTCCCTCAAGACCGCCCTTGATATCAACGTCGTAGGTGCTCCTGTAGTCAAAGCCAAAGTCCTCAAGAACGTATCTCGTCCAACCCTCGTGGTCGTTGCCGTAGTAGTATCGGTGGAATACTCCGATATTCAGCTTTTCTATCTTTTTGAGAATAGCGGGAGCCGCGTCCACTCTCGTACAGGGAGTCGGATATTCACAAAGGACGGATGCGATAACGTCAGCGTCTCCCTCAACGTAAAAGTCGTGATGCTCGTTGTCCGCTCTGTATACGTCGACACCTGCACCCAGCAGCTTATTGACGGTTCTGAACGCGGAGTTTTCGCGTCCCGAGAGGATATATTTGTCTCCCTTTTCGCTATCGTCAAAGACGTATTTCTCAACCGACTTGATCTTCTCAAGCTCCGCCTCGAACTTCGCGTTTGCGGGGATAGCTTCAACTCCCATATATTCGTTTATCGTATCGGTGAATACGTCGTATCCGCCGACGGCACCCGTCGTCGGATCCTTCGTCCAGCGGTTTACGGGGAATCTGGTCTGTCCAAGGATGTTCGTTATAACGCCGTACTTCGGCTGTGCGAGGAATACTACGTAGGTTCCCGCAGGATAGGTGACGTAGCCTACGCTAAACGCCGACTTTGCTCTGTGCACCTCGATATTCTGGCGCAGAAGAAGATGGATAAGGTGCTTGACCTCTCCCGTATCGTGCTGTGCCTCGGGAATTATGTACGCTACCTCCCCGCGCGCCTTGCCGCACTCGGTCTGATAGTTAGCCTTTATCGCCATATCGCGCAGGACGGTCTTTCTGTTTCTCGCCATAGCGTCAAAAAGCGCGTAAGCCGCCGTGTACTGACGGTCAGTAATATCGTGCAGGTGCCACCAGCCTCCGTTCCAGGGGGATGGGTAGTTGGTGTGCGCCTCCTTTGAATATCCGTTTCCCTTTATCATCGTGGGATCTATATACTTTGGCGTTGCCATCTTGGCGGTTGAAGTCTCGGTGAGCAGTCCCGCGATATTATGCTGATTTGCGATACTGTGAAAGCCCGTATGCAGCCAGCCGGGATATACCGAGCCGTTTGATACGCCCGTCAGTCCCTTCTCCTCCATAGCTCGTCCGAGATAAGCACCGTACCAGTTGAGCTCTCTCCATATATGAGGCGCGGTATCCTGTCTGATCGGATCTTTGAAAGGGGCTATCTCCATTCTGGCTCCGTAGCATCCCATGTGGTGATGGTCCTGATACGCCTGCGGCATCCACTCGTGAAGCAAAATATCCATCATATATCTCGACTCTACGACGTTTTGGTAAATAGAGTCGCGGTTGTTGTCGTGACCTGCGTATTTGTGGAATATCTCGGGCGCGTCGCATCCCTCAAACTCCGTACCCTTGTTCTCGTAGTACCAATCGACCGCCTGTATCTGTCCGTCGGGATTAAGACAAGGCACGATGACGGAAACCACCTCGTCAAGAATACCGAGAGTCTCCTCGCCCTCTCCGCTCACAAGCTCGTATATAAGGTTGACTGACATCTGCGTGCCGCCTACCTCGTTTCCGTGAAGAGACATACTCTGCACGCAAACCGCTCTGCCCTCACAGACGAGCTTTTCTATCTCGTCCTTCTCCATTCCTCTCGGATCGGAGAGCTTCATACTGATCTCTTTGAGTCTGTCGAGATTTTTGAGATTGGCGGGTGATGATATCGTTACCTTTAAAAAAGGATGTCCCTCGGTCGACGGGCCCATATTTTCAACGACGATACGGTCGCTCTGCCCTTCGAGCAGGTAAAGATAGTCTACTATCTTGTCCCATCTTGCAAGCTCGTAGTCGTCTCCCGGGGTAAATCCGAAAAATTCTTTTGGCGTGGTAATGTTCGTCAGCATAACATTTTCTCCTGCAATAAAATAGTTTTTCTTACGTTCTGCCCTTTATGATCGCGTCACAAAGCTCGTCCCATTTTTCGTCTATCAAAAAGTCCTCGTGCGCTACAACGGTGTCAAGCATCCTATACAGTCCCTCTCGGAGAGAAACGCTCGGAGAAAACTCGGGCACGACAGAGAGCAGCTTTGAATTATCAAACGACCACGAAGTCGCCTTGTCCGCTTTGAGCAGTCCATAGGTGTCGGGGTGTCGGGGGTAAAAGCCGCGCGCGATATCCTCGACGCTTCTGAATGCAAACTTCGTTTCCACTCCAAAATACTCACCGATGATCTCCGCTACGTCCGTCCAGGGATGAATATCGGTCGAGGTGATATGGAAGGCCTCGCCGTACGCTTTCTCGTTTTTGCAAAGTCCGAAAAACGCTGTCGCAAAGTCGTCCGCGTGCGTGATGGTGCCCGTGTTTTTCGTATTAGGCAAAAGTATCGGCTTGCCCTCTATTATTCTCTTTGCTATCGTCCAGCGTCTGTACGGGGCGAGCGGAAACGGAATGCGCGTATCTCCGTACGTGACGTAGGGGCGAAGTATCGTATAGCAAAGATCGGGATCCATTATCTTTCTCATCTCGAGATACTTTTCGCAGCCTATCTTTTCTCTGGCATAATCCCAGTCTACGTTGGTTATGGGCGTTACGTCCTCGCGTATCGGAGTCTTTTGGTCTGCCCTTGAGTACACCGTCGCGGAGGAAATGAAAATATACTGCTCACAATGCGGGTAAAAGGCGTCCATGTGCGCGGCAAGCTGTGCGGGTGTGTATGCAACGAAGACCGTTATAACGTCAAAATGCATACCCTCGAGTTTTTTTGATATTTCGGGATCGTTTGCATCTCCTGATATAACCGTGCAACCGTCGGGCACGTACTCCTTGTGATAACCGCGATTGAGTACGGTCATCTCGTGTCCGCGCTCGACACCGATCCTGGCAATTGAGGAGCTGATCATTCCGCTGCCGCCTATCAATAAGATCTTCATTTTGCTATCTCCTTTAAGCTTTGTTTCCGAATACGTTCGGATCTTGTAGTTTTACTCGTCTCATTCTCTCACGTCCTACTTTATCAAGGCCATTTTACCACCTATGTGCTTCCCTTATCAAGCAAAAAAGCGTCCGAATTTTGCAGTAAGATTTTTACGCAAAAAAAGAAGAGCACACAAGCCCCGCGCCTCACTCCGATCTTTCCCGATCACGAGTGAGATACTGCGTCCGTGCGCTCTTTTTTTTGATGTTTTAGTTGACCTGTACGTTCGTAAATCCGACGAGTTTGTTCTCGTAGCCGCGCGCTACGGTGATGTTTACCTTACCGGTCAGTCTGGTCGTACTGTCCTGCATAAGATATATCCTCTCGTGGAAGGTACCGCCGTTTATTACCATATTTACCGTACCCGACATCACGGAGGGGTCTTTTGTATTATTCGAGCCTATTCTGCCGAGAGCATAGAGCTTGTAGTGGAAAACGCCGCCGTTTACGGTGAAGTTGCACGTTCCGGAAAAGCCGTTCATCGCAACGGCACACGAGAGATTGTTGCCCGAAGTCAAGGTGAACTCTCCGCCATTGACGGTAACGTTGAGCACTGCGTCCTTTGACGAATTGCCGACGGGATACTCCGCCTTCGATCTGCGGTTTCCGCAACTGATATACGACCATTTTCCGCTATTGACGACGATATTGCACTCGCCCTCAAGCGATACCATCTCGGAGGGCAATCCCATATGGTCTATCGTATGTCCGACAATGATCGTCGGATTTACGCTTACTCCCGCGCCGAGAGTAGAGACGATACCGTCTCCGAAGGTCACGTCGTTGTAACGGCAGCTAATGAGTATCGCCGCCTCGTTCCTCATTTCAAGATGCTCAAAGACGAAGTCACCGTAAAGGAAGAAATGAGCCGCGAGTCCGAGCCGCGCTCCGCTCACCTGATAATCGACTCCGCCGTATCTGCTCGTTATCGTTATGACTCCGTCGTGCTTTGGCAAATGCATCTCGTAGGGAATAGAATACGCACCGCACACTACTATCACACCGCCGTTTTTGCGAAGAAGTCCTACTGCCGTCGCAATAGATCCCGTGGGAGATGCGGCACTGCTTCCGTCTCCCGTACCGCCGCCCGAAAGATAAACGACACCGCTCTCCGACACGGCGGGGGCAGGAACGTCGTATTCGGTTGCAAAGAGATGCGAATACATCACGTTTGCCATTACGTTATATATCGGCTTGTTCGGATGTAATCTGTCCGAGGTCGTGTGCATCATCACGTTCATATATTCGTAAGTGATGGAAAACATGTCGATAACAGCAACCTCCGCCTGCTCTGCCGCCTCACGCTGAAGCTCCTGGAGCAAGCCGTCTGCAATAGGTGCTATTGCTATCTTGTTCGGTATTTTGATGGCGGTCGCGATATACACTCTCTGCACTGACTCCATCGCCTTGTATTCAAGAGCCAGAGCCGCGAGAGCAGAAACGAACTCGCTCTTTGCCTCGTCGCACGTAAGCGAACGCATATCGTTGACGCCGAGCATAATTACTACGACGTCGGGCGCAAACGCAACGCTGTTCTTATATTGCTGCGTATTCTTGTACGAGAGCGAGGCATCCGTCTTTACGTTATATTTACTGTCTGCGGCAAGAGTGTAAGCCGACGCCTTGCCGAAATTTCCGACCGTATATTTGCTCGAGTCAAGCATAGCGGAAAACTGCCCGGGGTATCCGTCTGCAGACTGATTGGTAGTTCCCGTACCCTGCGTTATTGAGTCTCCGATAAAAGCTATTTTGATCTTTTTGGAGTCGGAGGGGGTGAGGGTGGCAATAGACGAGTCGAGTGCCGCTCCGCTGTCTTCGTCATCCGTATCGACGTCCGTATTTCCACCGTCGGTCACGCTACCCGTGGTATTTTCTCCACTCTGCGTATCCGTCGTCCCGCCCGAAGCGCAAGAGGAAAAAGAGCCGAGTATCAGCACAAGACACACTATTAAAGAAGCAACGCGTTTTTTCATAACATTTTCTCCTCACAATTTTTTTACCATTCAAGCGGCAGCTTACGCGCCCGCGGTAAAGGAATGTTCTACGGTAATGACGCAATAGTGATTGTCGTATTTTTGCGCTACCTTGACGGTCAAGAAGCGTTTTACCTCCGCTTCCGAGCGATCGAAGTTTCTCGGAACGACGCAGTCGAAAATGACGTTGGTATGAGTCGTTCCGGGGACTATACGAAGATCGTGTACCGTGACATCCTCTCCAAGCTCGGCAACAGAAGCGTTTATGTAAGCCTTGAGTTCCTCTACTCTCGGGTCGGAGGTAACGACGGGATCGTAGTGAATACTCGTATAGATGCGGAACTGCGCGTACAGCTCACGCTCGATGTTGTCTATCATATCGTGCGCCTCGATAGCGTCCTGCTCCGCCGCCATCTCAACGTGAACGGAGGCAAACTGTCTGCCGGGACCGTAGTCGTGTATCATAAGATCGTGCGTATCGAGAACTCCGTCGTAGGACTTTATCTTCTCGTTGAACGCCGAAACGAGCTCCGGCGACGGAGGATTTCCGAGCATGGGAGAGATTGCCTCTTTCACAAGACCTATACCGCTGTATATGATGAAAGCCGCTACCGCAACTCCCATATATCCGTCAAGCTCAAGAGAAGTAAAGCGGGATACGAGTCCTGCCGCAAGCACCGCGAGAGTCGCTACCACGTCGTTTCTGCTATCCTTTGCCGTTGCTATCAGCGTCGTTGAGGATATACGCTTGCCTACCTTATTATTAAATAGCGCCATCCAGAGCTTTACTCCGACGGAGGCGCAGAGGATAGCCGCGGTCAACCACTCAAAGTTGACGGGGGTGGGGTTGAGTATCTTGTCAAAGGAAGAAAGAAGCGTCTCGGCACCGATAACGAGCACGAGCACCGCCACGGTAAGAGCAGAGAGATATTCGTATCTTCCGTGTCCGTAAGGATGCTCGTCGTCCGCGGGCATCGAGGCGAGCTTGAATCCCACGAAGCTGATGACCGAGGATGAGGCGTCGGTGAGGTTGTTAATCGCATCCGCCACGATAGACACCGAGCCGCTGAGAAGTCCCGCCAGCAATTTTACGGCGAACAAAATGATGTTGCACACTATACCGACGACGCTGCACAGAAGTCCGTACGCGCCCCTGACGGCAGGGTCGGTCGTTTTTTCACGGTTTTTAATAAAGGTTCGTATCAGAATTTCTCCCATAATATCCCTCTCGTAAAATTCCGTCCGTCTTTTTCGCTGACGGACGGAATATCTTTTTTTCTTTTTTTAATCAGGCGTGTCTCACTCGTCCTTGGTCGTTATCATAACGGAAGCGTAAGGCAGAGAAAGTATCATATCGCAAAATTCGTGCCACTCGGCAAGCTTGTGTGAGCGGCGAGCGTAATAGATGTTTGACAGGTTCTCATAGTTCATCGTCACGGTGCGCATCTGATTGTAGCTTGAAGGCAGCAACTGTATCATATCGTGCCAATAAGCGCGGTCCTTCGTTTCGTTATATTTAACTCTGCACTCCTCAAGATACACGACAAGAGCATCGAGCGCCGCGAGTCCTCCCTCGGAGAGACGGTCGGCGGAAAAGTCGTCGCGCGTAAATTCCTTTGCCTGTATCTTGTGCATGGTAGAGGTCGAGTTTGCTACGGTGCCCACCTTGTAGGTATCAAACTCCTTCCACCAATAAAGAGGTGCCGTTATATCGACGCTGACGAATATCTGTCTGATGAATTTTCTGTGGTCAGAGCCGCTTTTACAGAGCTTTCTCGCAAGGGAAAGGTCGTTTTCGCCAAGCACGAACTTGCCGTCCGCGTCAAAATAGCTGTCGTATCTGTCCCAGCTGTTGAGCGGATTTCTCGCGCCTCTCATGGCGTTATCCATATTCATTACCGATATTCTTTCAAACTTGATCATAGATACCCCTCCGAAAATAATCGTCTTCCTATACATATTATCATATAGGACGAAAAAAGTCAATTACGAAGTATCTAAATCGTTTTTTCAAAATAAAAATCTCTCCCCCTCTTGCACAATCCGCGCGCTTGTGTTAGAATCTTGTGGTAAAAATCGTGAGGTGTGAAATGTTAAATAAACTTTTCGGCAGTCGCGCGTTTTATAAACGCGTCTTCATACTGATGATACCGATAATGCTGCAAAACGGTATCACCAACTTCGTAAATATGCTCGACAACATAATGGTAGGCTCGGTCGGCACGGCAGAAATGACGGGTGTTGCTGTAGCAAATCAGCTCATGTTCGTCTTCAATCTCTGTATATTCGGTGCAGTATCGGGTGCGGGCATATTCGTCGCACAGTTCTTCGGCTCGAAAAACGACGAGGGCGTGCGCCAGACCTTCCTCTTCAAGCTTCTCTTTTGTACTGCGCTTGCCCTGCTCGGTATCGCCATCTTTTCCGTTTTTGATACCGCGCTCATCTCCGCGTATCTGAAAGGCGAAGGAAACGCCACAGACATCGACGCTTCCCTCTCTTTCGCAAAGCAGTATCTGTCGATAATGCTCGTAGGACTCATTCCCTATACGGTGGTACAATGTTACAGCAGTACCATGCGTGAAACGTACAAGGCAACTCCCCCGATGGTCGCGGGAGTCGTCGCCGTGCTCGTCAATCTATTGCTCAATTACGTTCTCATCTTCGGCAATTTCGGTGCACCGAAGCTCGGTGTTGCGGGTGCGGCTATCGCTACCGTCATCAGCCGCTTTGCGGAGCTTGCGATAATACTCGTATGGGCAAAGCTCGACCGTACTCTCGCCCCCTTTGCCGCAGGTATTTTCAAAAACTTCTACATTCCCTCCTCTCTCGTATTGAACATCGCAAAAAAGGGACTTCCCCTCATGGTAAACGAGGCTCTGTGGGCGTCGGGAATAGCGGTGCTCAACCAATGCTACTCTATACACAGCTACGACGTCGTCACCGCAACGAATATCCAGTCTACGTTCTTCAACGTCTTTTCGGTCGCGTTTATGGCGGTCGGAGTTGCGGCGGGTATAATTCTCGGTCAGGAGCTGGGAGCGGACAAAAAGGAAGAGGCAATGGACACGGCAAAAAAACTGATAACACTCTCCGTGCTCATCAGCGTTGCCGTCGGTGCGGCGTATTTCGTCAGTGCGTATTTCATACCGAGCTTTTACAACACGACCGACAGTATAAGAGCACTCGCGGCGTCGATGATCCGTATAGCCGCTATCGCAATGCCGCTTGACGCTTTCGCTCACGTATGCTACTTCACTCTGCGCTCCGGAGGAAAGACGCTGATCACCTTCCTCTTTGACAGTTGCTTCGTATGGACGATAACGGTTCCGACGGCGTATCTGCTCGGTGAATTTACTGCACTCCCGATACTCGCGGTATTCTTTATCTGTCAATTTTCGAATATCATCAAAGATATTATCGGTTACGTCTTCGTCTCACGCGGAGTGTGGCTGAAAAACATCGTAAAATAATCAAAATTTCTCTCACGGCGTACTTGTCAGAGGCAGGTACGCCTGTTTTTTTTGATTATCAAAACACCCGTTTTTCCGCATAGGAATAGGCTTTTTTCAAACAAACAAAAAAAATAAAATTTTTTTCAAAAAAAGTGTTGACAAATGAAAATCGCTATGATATAATCATTCTCGTCGCTGATGAGAGCGTCGTGAACACAATATGGAAGCATAGCTCAGTTGGGAGAGCATCTGCCTTACAAGCAGAGGGTCATAGGTTCGAGCCCTATTGTTTCCACCATACGGCCCGGTAGTTCAGTTGGTTAGAACGCTAGCCTGTCACGCTAGAGGTCAGGGGTTCGAGTCCCCTTCGGGTCGCCAATCTTCTTTTTAGGAGATCAAGCCTCTGTAGCTCAGTTGGTAGAGCAGAGGACTGAAAATCCTCGTGTCGTTGGTTCGATTCCGACCGGAGGCACCAGCGGCAGAGATATTTGCCGCCTGCGGATTTAGCTCATTTGGTAGAGCGCGACCTTGCCAAGGTCGAGGTGGCGGGTTCGAGCCCCGTAATCCGCTCCAACAAGATACGTACACGTTAGTGTACCGGTCTTTTATTTTTTGCCTGTTTTTCTCCCTCTAATGCAAAATCAATACTTCGTCCTGCATATCCCATTGACAATACTGCTTAACAGTCGTATACTGATAAAAATACTCTTATTTTAGGTGAACTATGAAAAGCAAAGCTACAAAAGCCATACTGCAAAAGCTCGCGCGCGCACTCCTCGCGCTTTCTCTGTTCATAATGCTTACTTTTTCCCTCTCGGGTTGTTGTTTTCTGCCCACTCTCATCTTCAGAGGTTTAGGCAGCACCGATCGCGTCTCCTCAGAAACTGTTGCGACCACGAATCGTGTCGTCTTTACCGACGGTTCAAATTGGTATGAATCCCCCGACATTTGGGAAGAAGGATCCGATAGCGACACCGACAAGGAAGAAACAGGCGATCCGACGCTTGAAGAAAAATATTCCTCTCACGTCTATATAAACGCAAAAGACAAGGGAGCGTGCCGCAGCTTCTCGGGCAACGTCGGCATATTTACCGTTTTCGTGACCGACCCCGAGTCAAGCTGGTCACCCGAGACCGAGTCGGAAATACAGAGAATAATCGAGTCATCGTGCGAGGATCTCTCCGAGCAGGCGAAGGGTCGCGGTGTCTCGCTCTCATTCGGCTACACGAAGACGGGTGTCGTTTTCGCTGACGTCATCGAAAACGGAAGCACCGACTGGGCGGATCAAGCGGCGAAGCGGGCAGGCTTTTCAACTCTTAACGGCATGGCGGCAGAAATAGAACGTCTGCACGGATACGACAGCGTAGCCGTTATATTCGCGTTCAACCGCAACGGCAGAGCATACGCGATGCCCCGCACCTCAAACAATGAAAACACGGAATACGCCGTTATCTATCAAGGAGAAGACGCCGTCGGACACGAGCTGTTGCACCTCTACGGCGCAAAGGACTTTTACTATCCGACGGAGGTACACGACGCTGCGAGCGAGCACCTCGGTGAGAGTATAATGAACCACGCAGACACGGTCGACGATCTTACGGCTTACCTCGTCGGCTGGACGAACACCCTCTCTGAGCATGCCGCAAGCTTTCTCGGCGCAACGGAGCATCTGACAAAAGAAGATCTCTCGCAGGCAAACGACTCCGAGACCTTTACGGGTTGGGGGAAGAAGACGTACGCCTCGGGCAACGAATACACGGGAGATCTTGTTTTCGGCACGCCTCACGGCGAGGGCAGTATGATATTCGCCAGCGGTGACGCATATTCAGGCGAGTGGAAAAACGGTAAAATAAACGGCCGGGGCGTCTACAAGTGGGCTTCCGGCTTGATCTACGAGGGTGAATTTTCAGACGGTTCGCCAAACGGATACGGCAAAATGGTCTTTGTAAACGGTGACGTCTACGAGGGTGAATTCTTAAACGGTCAGAAAAACGGACGGGGCACTTATACCTGGGCAAGCGGTGACGTGTACTCGGGCGACTGGGTACTCGGAGAAAAAGAAGGTACGGGCGAGTACAGATGGACAAGCGGCTCAGTCTATACGGGCGAGTGGAAAAACGGCAAAATGAACGGCTACGGCAAAATGGTCTACGCAAACGGCAGCGTCCGCGAAGGTCAGTGGAAAGACAACGCCTTTATAGATTGACGTAGGTGAGAAATATACAAAGAGGCAGAGAGCGTCTGCAAAATTAGCGGTAAAATTGAATAGCCTTCTCCAGCGGGGGAAGGGAGACCGCGTAAGCGGTGGATGAGGTGTTTACGATGAAGAAAAAAGACTCCTCATCCGTCAGCCTTCGGCTGCCACCTTCTCTCACAGGAGAAGGCTTTTTTCATACGCAGAAAGCAAAGAAAAGCCCCGCCGAAGCGGGGCAAGGATTACGATTCCTTTTGTTTAGTAACAATTAACGCTTTTACACGTTCGCAAAGTTTTGTAAATTCCGGATGATCACGGAGCGGTTCAAAATCATTTCCGTTGAGAATATCATAATAATTGCTGGGAAATAGGCAATAGCAACTACACATACCATTCATTTGAGTGGACATATAGATCATTCTCTCTTCCGGACTGTCAGGATTATTATCACGGTTCATCCAATCCTCTTTGGCTCGCCATTCCATTCCGTCAATAAAACGGCAGGATGTCGGCAATACGACCTCATCTGTAATCATCATTGTATCCTCTAACAGCTTTACTAC
>JAZQXE010000003.1:0-14780 GCA_045632705.1 Eubacteriales bacterium
TCGTAGCGGGAAGCGGATACGGTAAGATAATGGGTAACGTCAAGATAGAGATAAACGGCGGTACTGTCAGACACGGAGTGTTTGGCATCTACGCTAACAGTGACGAGAGTGCAACGACCGTCAACGGAGATATCGAGGTACATCTCAACGGCGGTACCGTAAAGGGTAAGGTCGCTGCATCTCATTACGATCCCAACTCCAACTTCAACGGAAACTATACCGTATACATAAACGGAACGAACATCGACAGCGTAACCGATATCAGAGGTGCGGCTAATATCAACGGAACTTCCAAATCCGAGAGAGTATTCGGAGAGGGCATCAGCTACGCAGACAAGGTAGAGGGAACTATTGAGATAGACAATCCTCTCTGCTCCGGCGCTGACCCGTGGGTAATTTACCACGAGGGCTTTTACTATATGGCGATAGTAAAGAGCGAAAAGGTAGGAGACCGTAACGTTCAGAGAGTCGTCGTCAGCAAGGCGGCAAACGTTGCAGAGCTCGGTGAAGCGGAAATGGTACCGGTATGGTCTGCCGCTGCTACCGAAACGGGACTTGCAAACGACATCTGGTCTCCCGAGCTTCATTACTTCTCCGAGGATGAGTTTGGTGAGGATGCGGGTTGGTATCTCTACGTTGCTTGCTATCCCAAGGATTCCGCAGACGACGAGGCTCGCCGCTGCTACGTAGTAAAGGCACTCAGAGACGATCCTCAGGGTCCCTACGGCTCACCCAAAACGGGCAAGCTCAACGTAGCGGAGCAGATAAAGATGGACGAGGATAATTCAAACTGGAACATCGGCCCCTCCATTATCCGTATAGACGGAAAGACCTATATGACCTGGACGGGCAGAGAATTTAAGAAGGGTGTCGTTCACAGACAGAATCTCAATATTGCAGAGATGATCAATCCCTATACGCTTGACCTTTCTCATTCGGGCGTCATTTGCTGGCCTACCGAGAGCTGGGAAAAGCACGGTGCTACCTACACGGGCGAGACCTTATATCCCGAGGTCGTTGAGGGTGCTACCGCAGTTTACGGCAAGAACGGTGAGGTTTACATCATCTACTCGGCTTCCGGTTACTGGACTGATTACTACGCACTCGCACAGCTCAAGTTCAAGGGCGGAGATCCTACCGATATAAACAACTGGGAAAAGTCGGCACAGCCTATCTTTACTCAGAATACTCACGTCTACGGCCCCGGACACGCATCCTACGTTCAGAGCCCTGACGCAAGCACTCAGTACTTTATCTATCACGGATATCTCGCGAGCGGAAAAGTCGGCGGCAGATATATATTCGTTGAGGAGTACACGGTCGACGAAAACGGCGTGCATCTCGGAAACGGCAAGCCCGCAGACCACAACGAGCCGATAGAGATAACCAAAAACCATATGCCTATCGCAATGAAGCTCTCCGCGTTTGGTGCTTCGGGCGCAAACAACCAGAACAAGCCCGGTAACAACGGCGGTGAGGACACCACTACCGACACGACTCCGATCACGACGACACCTCCGACGACGTCAGAGGGCGGAAGCATGACGACGGTTATCGTTATCATAGTTATCGCAGTCGTAGTAGTTGCAGGTGCGGTCGTTACAGTTATTCTTCTCAAGAAGAAAAAGAACTGATAGCGGCATAGCGCTTAAATCAAAACAAAAAGAAAACGGCATACGAGGCTTGTTGCTTCGTATGCCGTTTCGTTTTTCAAAACCAGAATTCAGTCTTGATGCTTTCAGTGTTGAGGGTGGAGTATTCTATCTCCTCGGATATTATCCGACACGGGAGGATAAGCGAGCGGACGTCGCACGCTCCCGCCTCGGAGGCGAGTGAGCGGAGCAAAACGCCGAGAAAGAGACACAGTCCGACACAGGCGCGCAGCTCGTCGGCTGAGATCGATTCCGAGCAGTGACGGTAGATAAAGTAAGCGAGCGCACGGCAGAGCGGGCGTTCGATATCTGCGCTCGTCTCGCACAGACGCTTGTATTTGAGTAGCAGCTTCCTGTGGCTCTCGTCGAGATATTCGAGCGACCCGAGTATTCTGCAGACGCTCTCTTCCGAGAGCATATCCTTGTCGATATCGTATCTCGCGGATAGGAGCATGATCTTTTCCTCGTATGAATGAGACTCGTCCGAGAGAAGACGGAAAATTCCGTTTCGCTCTCTTGTAGCAGAAAAGCCGTCCGCATCGGGCAAGGGCAGGGCAATACCTTCGGGATCTCTTATATCGGCATAACCGTCGGAAGACAAAATGAGACGGCACGCCTCCTCGCAGGACATTCCTATACCTGCCTCCGTAGCGCAGTCGGTCTCGTTATAAAAGCGCGGATGCTCACGGCAAATATCACAGAGGCACCCCTCACCGTACTCGTTGATAATACGGCAGAGCCCCGACTCGTCAAGATGCGGGCATCTTCCTTCGTCCGTGAGTGCAAAGTGAGGCTGATCGCACCAAACGACGCTCTCGTTTATCCTCTTGCCGTAGCCGTTTTGCATAGAGGCGTATTTTGCTGCGGTGTCTTCGTCAACGTCTATCTCCCAGCCGATACAGCAACAGTGAGTGCAGTTTTGCGCCGTGCATTTGAATTCTTTGAAATACGCGGGCGAGTATATCTCGCTCCGCTCGTTTTGCTTTTTCATTTTTTTGCTTTCCGCCTGATAATCGATTTGCCCGCCAGCGTGGCATCGCAGATATTATACCGCATTTCGAACTTTCGTTCAATAGAAAAGAGGAAAACTGTTTTTGCGAGATTTTTTACTTGAAAAAGGCGGTGTTTCGTGTTATTATGGTTTTGAGGGGGAGGCGGGTGCCTTTCCGAAAACAAAAAACAACGAGGTGCACTATGAAAAAGGTCACGTTCAAAAATCCGATATGCCGAGGGGCAGATCCGTGGTTGTTTGTTTACGACGGGTATTATTATCTTTGCTGTACTGCGGGTACGAAGCTGAATCTCTACAGAGCGAAGGACGTTACGCGCATACACGACCCCGAGCATTGTGAGAGCGTCGTTGCTTTCGCACCGCGCGAGGGTGAAATGTGGTCAAAGAATCTCTGGTCGCCTGAGATACATTATTTCTCCGCGCAGGACTTTGGCGAGGAGTATGCAGGATGGTATATGTTCATCGCCTGTGACGACGGATTTAATATCAATCACCGTATGTACGTGCTCAAGAGCGAGGATAAAAATTCTCCCTTTGCACCGTACGCAAATCCGGTTACGGGCGAGCGTTACGTGCCCGAGAAGGTATATTCCTTGACCGACGAGAATTTAAACGACGGATGGAGATGCGGTCAGACCATTTTGCGTCACGGAGGTGACGTCTACAGTATGTGGGTAGACGAGACGGGACGACAGACTCAGGAATTCCATCAGCGTATTCGTATAGCCAAGATGATAAACCCATACGTTGCAGGGGAGGCGCACGTCCTCTGCCGTCCGACGCGCGAGTGGGAGATGCACGGCTTTGGCGCTAACAAGGACGGAAAGATACTGCCGAGAGTCGTTGAGGGCGGAACTGCCGTTTATGGAGACGACGGAAAGATATACGTCATCTACTCGGGCAGCGGCTACTGGACGAAGTATTACGCACTCGGACACATGGTGCTTCTCGGAGATGATCCTGCTAACGAGTCACACTGGGAAAAGGACGACGAGCCGATATTCTCTATGTCCGACGAGGTGTTCGGATGCGGTCACGCGTCCTACTTTGAGGATGCGGCGGGACAGAGATTTATCTGCTATCATGCATATCTCTCACCCGACCGTACGGGCGGAAGATACGTATTCCTCGAGCCTTACCGTATCGAAAACGGCAGAGTAATCATCGGAGACGGAACGAAAAAACCGGCTCCCCTTTCAACCGAGCAGACTATCACCGTGTTCTGACCGGCAGGTATATAAACAAAACGATCGGCACAAAGCTCCGCGTGGGCTTTGTGCCGTTTTTGCTTTTGCTTGCGATCTTTAGCTTTCGTTTTTTATTGACATATTTCGACGAATGTGATAAAATGCAGGTGCAAAGCTCGATCGCTATTTATTTTGGAGGTGCAGGTATGAAAAAGCTCGTTGTTTTTTTTAGCCTTATACTGCTGATATCGACGTTTTTTTCTTCTTGCGCTTTTTCCTCTCCCTATGAACTTGAGGAAAAGGTCTTTGAGGACGAGGGCTTGAGTATAACTCTGAGCGTGGGATTTGAGGCTCGTGAATACGAGGGGTATAACGCCGCCTTTGAGGCGTCAAGCTGTGCCGTGTTTACCGTCAGAGAGGATTACGCCGTATTTGAGGAGCTCGGATACGAGAATATGACCCTCGAGCAGTTTGCCCGCTTGGTATGCGAGGAAAACGACAAGTCCTATCCGACCGAGATGAGCGAGAGCGAGGGGCTGACGGTACTCAAATACTCCTACACCGACGGCAAGGGAGAGCAATACCGTTTTTATACTGTGATAACCGAGGGTGACGGAGCCTTTTGGGAGGTCATATTTATGTGCAAGAGCCGTGACTACGCCGAGTACGAGCCGTATTTTGCAAAGTGGGCCGGCACGATAAAATTCTCCGAGGATTAAATCGGACGATTTAGCGCACAATTAAACGAAATTAATTCAAAAAAGGCGGTTTTGACGAGAAAACCGCCTTTTTTCGTTTTCCCGCTCCCGCTTTTGCGTTCGCGCACATGTTGACATTCCGCGCGAAAAAGAGTATAATATGATCGTACGGTACGGTACAAAATAATAATCGAAAAAGAGAGGGAAATATTATGACATTATTTCTTATCGGCGCGGCAGTAGTCCTCGTTTCTATCGTAGGACTCGTAGTCGGCGTTAAAAAAGCTCCCGAAAAGAGCAAGGGAGCACTTGTGGGAACTTTCGCTCTTCTGCTCGTCGGCGGTATAGTTGCGGGCGGTGCGGCTTGTGTCAGGACCGTTCCTACGGGACATACGGGTATTGTAACTACATTCGGTAACGTAGAGAGCTACACCTACGAGGCAGGCGTGCATTTCACGACTCCTTGGATCACGGTTATAAATATGGATAACAGAAACCAGAAGGCGTCGGTAGACCTTTTGTGCTTCTCCTCCGATATTCAGGAGGTCAGCGTTACCTATTCGCTCAACTACCAGATACAGAAAGAAAACGCACAGGACATCTACCGCACGATCGGTATTTCTTATTACGACACGGTAATTACGCCGAGAATACAGGAAGCCGTCAAGGGAGTTATGGCAAAGTACACGGCTGAGGAACTTCTTGAAATGCGCGCGGAGCTGTCAAGCCAGATAAAGCAGATACTTGTAGAAAAGCTCGACACCTACAACATCGAGGTGCTTGACGCTTCTCTTGAAAATCTCGACTTCTCGGATGCGTTCACGGATGCCGTCGAGGCAAAGCAGGTAGCCGCTCAGAAAAAGCAGCAGGCGGAGATCGAGCAGGAGCAGGCTCTGATGGAGGCTGAATACGCAAAGAACATCGCAGAGACGAAGGCAAATGCGGACGCCGCAGTTGCAAAGATAGCGGCACAGGCTGAGCTGGACGTTACAAAGATCCAGGCAGACGCGGCTGAATATGCAGGTCAGAAGGACGCGGCTATCATCGGACAGGTGAGAGACATATTTGCAAAGGATCCCGAGAATCTCACAAACGAGGATCTGGAAAATCTGCTTCTCTACTACTACATACAGAAGTGGAACGGAACTCTGCCCGAGACGTATTTCGGCTCGGAGGATTTCTCGGCACTTCTCGCTGCACTCGTAGCGGACGGTAGTGCGCAGGGCTGATAAGCAAAAAATAAAAAGCGGGGCTGTAAGGGGCGCGGGCGTTCTTTACAGCCCGTTTTTTGTCAAAGGTGAAGGGAAAAGATAAGTTTACTTGACTTTATGACTTATTGGTGGTACAATGAGCAAAGTAAAAGTTAAACCAACGGTATATTTACGATACCTGCGATATATTTTCGAGGTGGATATGAAAAGATCACTCGGTGTGTTATTTTGCGTAGTGTGTGCGCTAGCGCTGCTTACGACTCTTTGTGTTTTTGCCGGAGTTGACAACGGTGACACGGTCGTCGTGCTCGATACCGTATCGGGCGTGCCCGGCTCCGAGGTAACGCTCAATCTGACGCTGACCGAAAACCCGGGTATTACGGGACTGCGCTTTTTCGTTAAATACGACGCGGCAAAGCTGGAGCTTACGAAAGCCGAATATACAAAGCTCGGCGGCGGAGGGCTTGCGGCAGTAAATATGAAAAACAATCCGTTCGTTCTTTTGTGGAACGTAAGCACCTACGAGTTTACGGATACGGGCGTCTTGTGCCGGCTGACCTTCAAGATAAAAGAGGGCGCGGCGGCAGGTGCGTCGGATATCAAGCTCTCGTGGGGCAGAGGGGACTGTATAGATTTTGATCTCAAAAATCTGTCAATGGACGTGACCGACGGAAAGGTCAACGTTCTCTACGACGGCTCTAACTGCTCTCACTCCGAGACACGCAGAGACGTTATATCAAACTCGGATTGTAGTCAAGCGGGACAGTACCGTGACGTGTGCAAGACCTGCGCTACGGTGACGGGAGAGGGAACGCTTCCGCTCGCAGATCACAGCTACGGCAAGGCGATAGTGGTAAAGGTACCCACGCACAAGGAGATAGGTCTTAAAGAACAGGAGTGCTCCGTGTGCCATATCAAAAAGACCGAGCCGATCGACAAGCTGCCGGCACCTGCAACGGACGAGGAAGAGCTGACTCCTCCCTCGTCGGACAATATAACCTCCTCGCTTACCTCAACGGAGGATACGCAGGGAGAAACAGGTGACGAAACGACCTCGCTTGACAGTTCAAATATACCGAGCTCACCCGCAACGGGAGACGAGACGGTCGTATTTCTCATCGTGTCGGTGGTGGCGCTGTTGTTGTTTATCTTCGTCGTGATACTGAAGATAAGAAACAGATTCAGATAAACTGCTGACAAAATTCAAAGTTGTGAGAAAAAAGAAAAAAATTAGAAATATTTGTTGCATTTACAGATAAATTGTAATATAATGTAGATACGGAGACGGAAGTCTCTAACAATATTTGCTCGGAGGCATAAAAATGAAAGATATCATCAAAGCACTTGACAATCTCCCCTTTATCGTGAAGCTTATCCTTTGCATCCCCGCACTCGACATAGTCTGGCTTGTTTACAGACTTCTCAGAAGCATTGACGCAAAGAATACTCTCGGAATCGTACTTTGTATAGTTGTATTCATAGTAGGAATTCCTTTCGTGTGGCTCTTTGACCTTCTCTACCTTCTTATAAAGAAGGAGATCTGGTGGATCTGCTGACGTCACTTACATAAAGGCTTCGAGGCACGCTCCGAATTGGAGCGTGCCTTGTTTTTTAAAAAATGGAGAGACGCTTTTTAAAGCGTCTCTCCATTTTTCGTTTTTTATGTGTTTGTATGCCGTTTTAGCCGATAGACTTGAGTACATAGCCGACAAACATATCGTCAGCCTCCTCGGTAAGATGGCAATGTCCTCTGTCGGGTACTCGGTGGAAGGTTACGCGATGAGCCTTTGAGAGCTCCGCCACCAGCTTCTCACTGTGGGCGGATATATTTACCGCACGGTCGAGCTCACAATGGAAGATATAGTAGTCAACGTCCGGCATCTTGTCAACTATGTGCAGAGGAGAGTGCGCGCGCAGAGCCTCGTCCATCGTCATACCGCAGTTATAGTATGCGGAGAGGAAGGTGCGGGGAAGGTCTGGGCGCTCGGTGTAGTGATAGGGCACGTCACACACGGGGCAGTTTGCAACGCATGCGACGGGTGTCTTTTTCGCGTATGCCGTATAGACCAGAGCACTCATACCGCCCATGCTTCCGCCCGTAGAAACTATCGGGACGTCGGCAGGCAGGGAGTAGTGGTCGATGAGCACCTCGATGAGACGGTCCGTCGTTTCCTGCGCCTGCTTGTTCATCCAACACCAAGGATCGAGGTAGGGGACGAAGAATATAATGCCGTTTTTTGCGTAGAAGTCTGCGCGATCTATTGTTGAGAGGAAATGAGGATTGTCGTCGGTGATCATGGCGTTTGCGCCAAGACCGCTGAACTGGACGACGATACCTTTGATATTTCCTTTGATCTTTTTGTCGTTTGAATAGGCGTAGCTGTCAAACGATGCGTAATCAATTGTATATAACATAGTTAGTTTCTCCGATCCAAATAAATATTATCAGCCGAGTATTGCCTTGTGGAAGGTCTTTTTACCTTTTCTTATCTTGACTCCCTCGGTGAGAGCATCCTTGGTTATATTCATATAAAAGTCGGTGACCTTTTCGTCGTTTACGAAAACACCGCCGCCCGCGATAAGACGTCTTGCTTCACTCTTTGAGGGGGTAAGCGAGCAGAGAATGAGAAGATCCATAATGCCGATAGCGTCGTCGGTCAGCTTGTCTGCCGCGATCTCGGTCGTGGGCATATTTTCGTCGTTCGTTCCGCCGCCGAAGAGGGCCTTTGAAGCTTCCCGTGCCTTGTCGGCTTCTTCTTTTCCGTGTACCATGTTGGTAAGCTCATACGCGAGGATGTCCTTTGCCTCGTTGAGCTGTGAGCCTTCCCAGCTATCCATCTTGTTGATCTCTTCGATGGGGAGGAAGGTAAGCATACGGATGCACTTAAGTACGTCCGCGTCCGCTACGTTTCTCCAGTACTGGTAGAATTCGTACGGCGTGGTCTTTGCAGCGTCAAGCCATACTGCGTTTCCTGCGGTCTTACCCATCTTCTTGCCCTGTGTGTCGGTGAGCAGGGTAATGGTCATACAGTGAGCGTCACGGCCGAGCTTCTTTCTTATCAGTTCCGTACCGCCGAGCATATTCGACCACTGGTCGTCTCCGCCGAACTGCATATTACAGCCGTATTCCTTAAAGAGATAGTAGAAGTCGTAGGACTGCATTATCATATAGTTGAATTCAAGGAATGAAAGTCCCTTTTCCATTCTCTGCTTGTAGCACTCGGCACGGAGCATATTGTTTACGGAGAAGCAAGCACCGACCTCGCGCAGCATCTCAACGTAGTTGAGTCCGAGCAGCCAATCGGCGTTGTTTATCATCATCGCCTTGCCTTCGCCAAACTCGATGAAACGCTCCATCTGACGCTTGAAGCACTCGGCGTTGTGGTCGATATCGTCTTTTGTGAGCATCTTTCTCATATCGGTTCTGCCCGAGGGGTCACCGATCATGGTCGTACCGCCTCCGATGAGGGCGATAGGCTTGTTTCCGGCCATCTGCAGACGCTTCATGAGTGTCAGCGCCATAAAGTGACCTGCGGTGAGCGAGTCAGCCGTACAGTCAAATCCGATGTAGAAGGTCGCCTTTCCGTTGTTTATCATTTCTCTGATGTGTTCTTCGTCCGTCGTCTGCGCAATAAGACCGCGCGCGACGAGCTCTTCGTAAATTTGCATTTTTAGTCTCCTTTTATATTCGTAATATCGTTTTTGAAAATTAAAAAACACCCACCGCAGCGACTGCTGCAGAGGGCGTGTGAACGCGGTACCACCTCGTGCTCGGATACACCTCGCGGGGCATCCCTTCGTGAGTCCGTGACTCTGCGCTTTTACGGGCGCACCCGTCGGAGCCTACTCGTTTTCAGCTCTGCTGCTCGTGAAGTGTATTCGCGCATCCGCCTCCGAGGTCTTTCACCAACCGACCACTCTCTGAAAGGAGCAACGCATACGTTACTTGTCTCCGTCATCGCATTTATATATGTATCATAACATATATTTTTTCATAAGTAAAGAGAAAAAATCATTTTGCTCTAAAAGTTTTCTCGATAGCGTACTGCGGGATAACTGTTGACATGGTGCGAGGCGGGTGATATAATCAACGTAGATATAAAATACCGATGGGGGTAAACGATATGGATATTACAATGTCGGGCGATCTTGGCTCTGCCGTTTTCGTTGTTGTTTTTTACGCGATATATCTGGGTGCTTTTGCCGTGATAGGAATTGGTGCGCTTGCAAGTTGGATACTCAACGGTATCGGATATATGAAGATAGCCTCGCACAGAGGCGTGAGGTACGGTTGGACTGCTTTTATACCCATGGCTGACTGGATAGCTGTCGGAGCGCTCGCTTCCGACTCCGAGGCGCGAGAGGGCAAGGAGCCGAAAAAATGGATAAAGTGGCTCGGAATCATGCTCGGCGCTTATTTCGGCATTTACGCTTTGTTTATTGTATCGTATATAGCGTTTGTAGTAGTGATGATGATCGTTTGTTTTGCCGGTGCGTCCACAAACAACGTAGTGCTTAGTGTGTTGCCGACCGTTATATTCCTCGCGTATTTTGCTTTCGTTTGTGTGCTCTATATATTTATGTACTCAATTGTGTTCGGCAATCTGATCTTGAAAGGTATTTGCAACTTCAAGATATTCGAGTCGATCCTGGGAGAAAAGGCGCTTTTGTATTTCGTGCTTTCTATCACTATTCCGCTTGCGCAGGGAATACTCCTGGTCAAATGCGCAAACATATTAAAGGATGGAGATAGTGACGGCGAAGACGAAGACGAGGACTCGGACAACTTGCTCGACGAGGGCTTGACAGACGCCGATGCGGTGGATGGTGCCAAGGACTTGTGTGCTGCCGACGACACGGAGTGAGAGTCACTTTCAAAAAAAGAAAAACAGAACAGGTCGTATCGCCCGCGGCGATACGACCTGTTTTTTGTTATTCTCCGAGTTTGACCGTGTGTACCTCGGGTATGACGTCGGAGCCGAGGAAGATCTTTGCCACGGCTTCAAAGTTTGCGGGGTTATCGGAGACGTAGATGTCGCATCTGCCGCTTCCGTTTGCCGCGGCAGGCTCTTTTGCGAGCTGCTTTGCGGCGGCACTTCCGCTGTTTATGAGAGTGACGTTATCTCCGAGATAATCGCAGATGACGTCTGCGATTATCGGAAAGTGAGTGCATCCGAGTATGAGCGTATCCGCGCCGAAGCTTTTTATCGGCTCGAGATACTTTTTGACTGCCAGACGTGTGATCTCACAGTCTCTGCCGATAAATCCGTTTTCAACGAGCGGCACGAACAGAGGACACGCGACCTCACACACCTTTGCGTCGGGGCAGAGCGCGGATATCTCTTTTGAAAAAGCACCGCTCGATATGGTAGCGCCCGTACCGATGACGCCTATTTTTTTGTTTTTTGTTGCGCTGACAGCTTCAACAGACGCGGGGTGAAGCACGCCCGACACCTTGACGGGATAGTTTTCCTTTATCTTTGGCAGAGCTACCGAGCTTACCGTACCGCAAGCTGCGAGGATCCTGTCTGCTCCCTTTGAGAGAAGAAAGCGTATGTCCTCGTCGGTGTATCGCAGAAGTATATCGCGGGAGCGCGTACCGTACGGCACTCTTCCCGTATCTCCGAAATAGACGACGTCACATTCGGGGCAGAGTCGGCGCAGCTCCTTCAGAGCCGTGAGTCCGCCGAGACCGCTGTCAAATATTCCTATCATAGTATAAGCCGCATACCGCCCGAATGCATCGGGGAGTATTCTCCTATCGACCGTAGTTTTTGTTTTTGTTCTTAACCCTTTTTCATCGCGAGCTCACAGAGCTTTTCGCAAAGCTCGGTATAGCCGATGCCTGCTTCATGCGCCATCTGGGGCAGCAGAGAGGTGGGCGTCATTCCCGGCAGAGTGTTTGCTTCAAGGCAATACGCGCGTCCGTCTTCCTCGGATATGATGTAGTCAAAGCGGGCGTAAGTGCCGAGGCGCAAGGCGTCGAAGCCGCGTCTGGTTGCGTCTGCCATATCTTCGTATTCCGCGTCCGTTATGGGAGCGGGGCAGAGCTCAACCGTTTTGCCTGCCTGATATTTGTTCTTATAGTCGTAAAAGCCCTCGGTGGGTATGATCTCAATTGCGGGGAGCACCTTGCCGTCGAGGATCCCGACGGTCATCTCGCGTCCGCTTATCTTCTTTTCACACATTACGTTGCTTTCCCATTTGAAAGCGTCTGCAAGAGCCGTTTTGAGCTCGTTTCTGTCGTGCACGATAGAAACGCCGACGCTTGAGCCGCAGGAATTCGGCTTGATCACGCAGGGGTAGCCGATAGCTGCTTCCGCTCTCTCGATTGAGGAGTCGTCGGAGGCGCTAAGCATTATCCAGTCAGCTGTGAGGACGTTTGCCGCGCGGAGCATCTTTTTTGCTATATCCTTATCCATCGCGAGCAGACTTCCTACGTAGTCGGAGCCCGTGTAGCGATGCACGCCGTAGTTGTCGAGGGTTGCCTGCAACTGTCCGTTTTCTCCCATAGCACCGTGCAGTGCGAGGAATACCACGTCTGCCTCACGGCAAACGTCAAGGACGCCGTCGCCGATATTTATTCTTCTTCCGCCGTTTGCGGCAATAACTGCCTCAAGGTCGGGCTGTGCTTCTTCTACCGAAAAGCGATGGTCGGTATTGGTCAAAAACAACGAGTCAACGTCCGAGGTGTCAACGTTTTTATATACGTCGAGCAGAGCGACTCGATGTGAGGCTGCCGAAAGCGCGTTAGCAATGAGCGAGCCTGAGGTGAGCGATACGTTTCTTTCGGGGCTGAGTCCCCCTGCCAGAACTGCTATCTTCATTATAGATTGCTCCTTTTTCATGAATGGTTTTGTTGTTTTGTGATATTGTATGCGCCGCCGCGTTCGTCTGCGACGGTGTCAGTTGAGCTTTTTCAGGATCGCGACGCGCGGATTGCCCGACAGGTCGCAGCTGACCGCACAACTCATACCGTTATCTGCTGCCGTTTGCTCGATGCTTTCCTTTTGGTCGTATCCTATCTCAAAGGCGAAGAATCCGTCCTCCTTGAGCGCGTCCTTGAAGGTGGCGACGATGTGACGGTAAAAGTCCATACCGTCCTCGCCTCCGTCGAGTGCTATCTTGGGCTCGTGCTTTACCTCTTCGGAGAGAGTCGGCACGACGCTCGTTTTGATGTACGGGGGATTTGAGACGATAGCGTCGAGCTTGCCATTTGGCAAGGTCAGGGTGAACACGTCGGCACAAACGGCGTCAAAGCGCTCGCTTACGTTGTTTGCGTGGGCGTTTCTCTTTGCAGTCTCTACCGCAGTTTCGCTTATATCAACGGCAAGTGCGGTGGCGTTGCGCTTCTCGCAGAGCAGGGATATCGAGATGCACCCCGTGCCCGTGCAGAGATCTGCGAACTTCGCGTTCTCTCCGAGCAGCTCCGCCGAGCGCTCTACGAGCAGCTCCGTATCGGAACGAGGAATGAGGCACGCTTCGTTCACTTCGTATCTTTCGTTTCGGAAATAAGCGTATCCGAGAACGTACGCAAGGGGTACGTGTTCTTGTCTTTTTTTGAGTATTAGTGACAGCTCTTGTGAGTCGTATTCTCTGTTTCGGTCGGCAAGCTGAAGAGCGGGTGAGACGGAGAATAATTCTTCAATTATTATAGTAGCCTCGGTCTGCGCGTCATCGCATCCGATACCCTCGAGAAACGAAATAATGTCACTGCGCGTCATTTGCGTCGTCATTTGCTTCGGGCGCGCCGTCAACGGCAGCGTCCGCGTCGGTCACGTCGTCGGCAGCATCAGTTGCATCGTCCGCGTCGTCCTTTGTCTCGGGCGGGAAGGTGGCGGGCATAGCCGCCTTGAGTGCCGTTATCGCGACCTCGAGCTGCTCGAGGTCGGGTTCTCTGGTCGTTATACGTTGCATCCAGAGTCCGGGTGCGGAGAGCAGTCTGATAAAGAAGTTGTCGTGTTTGCCGGCGTACATGATAAATTCAAATCCTATACCGATGACCAGCGGCACGAGCAGTATCTTTGACGCCCAATATAATAAAAGGTTAGATTCAAGAGATGAGAAAAGCATACGAGCGGCGGTGAAGATGAAGATACTTAGTATCATTATAACGAACATAAAGCTCGTACCGCAGCGCGCGTGGTAGCGGGAGTGCTTCTTTGCGTTTTCGGGAGTGAGCTCCTCGCCCGCTTCAAAGCACGCAATGCTCTTGTGCTCCGCACCGTGATATTCAAAGGTGCGGCGTATATAACTCATCAGAGAGACGAGATAGATGTAGAGCACGAATATCACGATCCTCACGATACCCTCGCAGAGAGCAAAGAGGTTGTGCGTGGTGAGAAATCCTTTTGCGAGAGAGTCGATACCTCCGATTATGGCAGAGGGAAGCAGAACGAACATTCCGACACCGAGTACCATACCTATTACCATAGATATACCCATAACGACGTCGAGTATCTTCTTTCCGAAGTGGCGCTCTATCCACTTTTCAAACTTCGAGGGCTCTTCCTCGATAGCGTCACCGACGAAAGCGTCAGCGGATACGCTCAGAGTCTTGAAAGAGAGCTTGAGCATTTCTACCATATTGACTATTCCGCGTAGTATCGGAATGTTGAGTATCTTGTATTTCTTTCTGACGGAGACGAATTTGTCGTTTATAACGGTGATGCTCTTGTCTTCGTTTCTTACCGCGGTTGCGACATCGTCCCCGCTACGCATCATTACGCCTTCCATTACCGCCTGGCCGCCGACCTTGCCGAGTCGCTCGGGGCAGGCGCATTTCGTTTTTTTCATTATATATATGCTCCTTTGATTTGGAAAATGATCTGTCAGGTTTGCGCTATCAACCATTGTAACACATAAAAAGCGTGAAATAAATACATTTTTAAAAAAATTAAAAAAATTCTCAAAAAAACGAAAAAAAGGTATTGACAAGGGAGGGGAGTAGATGGTATACTAACAAGGCTCGCGAGAGAGCGGTGGAAAGCCGGGGAGAGTACGGGATAAAATTTTTAAAA
>JAZQXE010000004.1:0-21347 GCA_045632705.1 Eubacteriales bacterium
TAAATCGATCGCCGCGGCAAAAGAGGCGCAAAAGGGAGACGGACTAGTTTATCTCTGTGCGCAAAAGGACATTTCGGTAGCGGAGCCGACGGCAGAGTGCCTTTACAAAGTCGGCACCGTCGCAAAGATACGTCAGTCTATAAAAACGAAGGACGGCGGACTGCGCATCGTCGTCGGAGGATACGCGAGAGCGAAGACCGTACGCGTATTTGAATCCGAACAATACCTCAACGCCGAGATAATAACCAAAAACGTAGACGTAAGCTCGGGCGGCGGCATCAAGGGCGAGGCGCTCGTTCTCGAGGCGAGAGAGACTTTTTCTAAATTCAGTTCTCTGCTCCCCTCCGTATCGGAAGAAGTCAAAAGCACGATAGCTACCCTCTCCGATCCCGGACTGCTCGCAGACTTTATTGCAAGCAACGTTCTCGTAAAGTACGAAGACAAGCAGAAGATACTTGAAAAATTTGATCCTCTTGCTCGTTTGGAGCTCACCTGCGTCGTTATGCACAGCGAGGAGAAGATACTCTCTTGTGAGCTTGACATACACAAGCGTGTGAGAGCTAATCTCGACCGCAACCAACGCGACTATTATCTGCGCGAGCAAATGAAGATAATCCGCTCGGAGCTCGGTGAAGATCAGGATATGAGCGACAGCGAGGAATATTACGCAAAGATAGCAACGGCAAAGCTCCCCGACGAAATATCGGAAAAGCTGATAAAGGAAGCGTCGAAGCTCGACCGTATGCAGTTCGGTTCGGCAGAATCTGCGCTCATAAGAAACTACCTCGACGTTTGTCTGGAGCTCCCCTGGAACAAGGCGAGCGCGGACCGTACCGACGTTGCCGCGGCAAAAAAGATACTTGACAAAGACCACGAGGGGCTCTTTAAGGTAAAGGAGCGCATCCTCGAATACATAGCGGTAAAGAAGCTCAATCCCGACGCCAAAAATCAGATACTTTGTCTTGTAGGCCCTCCCGGAGTTGGTAAAACGTCTATCGCATCCTCTCTCGCAAGTGCGCTCAAGCGTAAGTTCGTTCGCGTTTCCCTTGGAGGAGTCAGAGACGAAGCGGACGTCAGAGGACACAGAAAAACGTATATCGGCTCTATGCCCGGAAGAATAATAGACGCTATCTCCAAGGCGAAGGTAAACAACCCCCTTATACTTCTTGACGAGATAGACAAGCTCGCACGCGACTCGCACGGAGATCCCTCCTCGGCGCTTCTCGAGGTGCTCGACGCAGAGCAGAACAAGAATTTCCGCGATCATTTCGTGGAGCTTCCATTTGATCTCTCCGACTGCATATTCGTTGCGACGGCAAACTCGCTTGACGGTGTTGCGGCGCCCCTCATAGACAGAATGGACGTCATAAGACTCGGAGCGTACACGCATACGGAAAAGCTGTCTATTGCAAAGAAACACCTTCTCCCAAAGCAGATGAAGCGTCACGGACTCACAAAAAGATCCTTCTCCGTAAACGACTCCGCTCTGAACGAGATAATTGAAAGCTACACCTCGGAGGCGGGCGTGAGAAACCTCGAAAGACAGATAGCTACCATTTGCAGAAAGGCGGCAAAGGCTATCGTCGAGGGCGAAGAAAAGGTAAAGGTCACCCCCGCAAACATCAGTGCTTATCTCGGAATACCGAAAGTACAAAAGGAAAAGATAGCAGAAAGCGACGAGGTCGCGGTAGTAAACGGACTCGCCTACACCGATTTCGGTGGTGAGATGCTCAAGATAGAGATCGCCGTATTCGACGGAAGCGGAAAAATAGAGCTGACAGGCTCACTCGGCGACGTAATGAAGGAGTCGGCAAGGATAGCCGTCAGCTGTGTAAGAGGCATGGCGGGAAAGCTCGGAATAGACGCTGACTTTTACAAAAATAAAGACATACACATCCACGCTCCCGAGGGAGCAGTCCCGAAGGACGGCCCAAGTGCGGGAATCACGATGATGACGGCACTCGTCAGCGCCCTGACCGACAGACCCGTCAAACGAAACGTTGCGATGACGGGCGAGATAACTCTGCGCGGTAACGTTCTCGCTATCGGAGGGCTCAAGGAAAAGACGATGGCGGCGTATAAAGCGGGCGTAAAGAGCGTTATAATTCCTCACCAGAACGTAAAGGATCTCGAGGATATTGACGAGCAGGTCAGAGAGGCGCTCACATTCATCCCCGTAAAAACGGCGTGGGAGGTGCTCGACAACGCACTCGTCAACGCAAGCGACGACAACACCAAAGAAATGATCATAGGCGCAAGCATACAAGGCGTATACACGAGCAACACTGCAATACGCGCAGGTACGCAAGCGTCGGAAAAAGAGAACGAAAAATGTTAAAACCAAATCTTAACAACGTATCCCTGCGAACAAGCGCCGGAACGATAGCGCAATTTCCGCGCGACAATATTCCCCAGATAGCGATATCCGGACGCTCAAACGTAGGAAAAAGCTCACTCGTAAACACCTTGCTCGGCAGAAAATCTCTGGCGAGAGTATCTTCTGCCCCCGGAAAGACGATAACGGTCAATTTCTACGACATCGACAAAAAGATGTTTTTGGTAGACCTGCCGGGATACGGATACGCAAAGCGTTCGTTTGAGGATAAAAAGAGATGGTCAGCTCTCACCGACGGATTCTTTACGAAAAATCCGAACGCAGACCGCCTGTGCGGTGTCGTTCAGCTCGTTGACTCGAGAATAGGACTCACCGACGACGACGTAATGATGATAAACTGGCTCATTGATTCCGAGATACCGTTCATCGTAGTCGCAACGAAGGTGGACAAGCTCAACGCGACTAACAGAAAAAAGAATCTGGCAGAGCTCAGAGAAGAGCTGCACTTTGACCAAGACGGAGTGATCATCCCCTTCTCTTCACTTTCAAAAGAAGGAAAGGACGAGCTGTGGAGAGAGATATTCAAGCTCTGTGACAAATGATCTCGATATGCAAACGAAAGGACATTTAAATGCTTCACGATAACCTCAGTATAAACGGCAACGGAAACTTGTGCATCGGCGGAGTCGACACTACGATGCTCGCAAAGGAGTACGGCACTCCCGCGTACGTACTCGACGTAGACGCGCTCAGAGCGCAGATGAGAACTTACCACCGTGTACTCACGGAGTGCTTCGGTGAGGACGCTATACCTCTCTATGCTTCAAAGGCTTTGTCGTTTAAAGAAATATACCGCATAGCAAACGAAGAAAAGCTCGGCATAGACTGCGTTTCGTGCGGTGAGATATATACGGCACACTCTGCGGGATTCCCCATGGAACGTGCGTATTTCCACGGAAACAACAAAACGGACGCAGACCTTGAGTTTGCAATTTCGTGCGGAGTCGGCACTATCGTCGTAGACAACGAGGACGAGCTGTACTCGCTAAATGCAATATCAAAAAGACGAGGTGTGAGTCAGAGGATACTGCTCCGCATCACCCCCGAGGTGGATCCTCACACGCACAAGGCGATCTCTACGGGAAACGTTGACTCAAAATTCGGCTCTCCGATAACCACGGGACAAGCTACCGACATTATAAAGAAGGCTATTGCGTGCGAAAGCCTTGAGCTCGTCGGCGTTCACGCTCATATAGGCTCGCAGATATTCGATACGGAGCCGTTTGTTCTGGCGGCGGAGATCATGATACGCTTCGTTGCTCAAATAAAGGAAGAGCTCGGCTTCACGCTGAAAGAGCTGAATCTCGGCGGTGGCTTTGGCGTAAGATATACCGAGAGCGATCCGCACATCGATATCGTCAAAAACGTACGAGCTATCGCGGCGGAGATAAACGAGATATGCAAGGAAAAGGGCATTGAATGTCCGAAGATAAGATTTGAGCCCGGAAGAAGCATAGTTGCGGCGGCAGGACTCACTCTCTACACGGTAGGCTCGGTAAAGACGGTCATTGGTTTTCGCAATTACGTTTCGATAGACGGCGGTATGCCCGACAATCCGAGATACGCCCTCTACGGCTCGAAGTACACGGCTCTCATCGCAAACAAGGCTTCCCTGCCCGCAGATTACGAATGTACGATAGCGGGACGCTGCTGCGAATCGGGAGACCTCATCGGTGAGAGGATGATGATCCAAAAGCCCGAGAGAAACGACGTTATGGCGGTTCTCGTAACGGGTGCTTACAACTACTCGATGGCATCAAACTACAATCGTCTGCCGCGTCCTCCGATAGTTGCGGTCGAGGGGGGACGCGCAAGACTCGTATTAAAACGCGAGACCTTTGAAGACCTGACACGACTCGACGTATAATATCGTGGGAAAAGTAAGAAAGGTAAATCCAAAAAAATGTTATCTCAGTTACTCTCAGGAAACGTAAACTGGGCGGCGCTGATACTCTCAATACCGAGTATCATCATAGCGTTGTCATTTCACGAAGCGGCACACGGATATGCAGCGTGGAAAATGGGAGACCCGACGGCAAGAAACCTCGGCAGATTGACCATCAACCCCTTCAAGCACCTCGATCCCATAGGTACTGCGTGTATGCTTTTATTCGGTTTTGGCTGGGCTAAGCCCGTACCGATAGTTACGCGCAACTTTAAAGACCAGAAAAAAGGGATGGCGCTGACCGCACTCGCGGGCCCCGTGACCAATCTTTTGCTCGGTATTCTCGGAGCCGTCGTCTATAACGCGGTCATTCTCGTTTTGTGTGCGACGGACGTGCTGGTTTATTACGACTCTGCTCTATATTACACAAGCGAAAGCAATTACGCGCTCATAGAAGCAGTATTTATGTTTCTCAATTATTTCACTATATACAACTTCTCTCTTGCCATCTTCAATATGATACCTATCCCGCCTTTTGACGGCTCGAGAGTATTGTTTGCTTTTTTACCGGACAAATATTATTTCGGCATAATGAAGTACGAAAGATACATCATGATAGCTGCGCTGGTATTTTTGTCAATGAGCGATTTCTCGGTATTCAACATCGCGTTTATGCTATGGGACTTAATAAATATACCGTTTGAGATCCTTTTGGCGATCATTATGTAAGACACACTACAAACGAGGTCTGTAATGGAAGAATTGACGTATAAGCTTGAGATATTCGAGGGGCCGCTGGAGCTTCTGTTATCTCTTGTAAACAAAAACAAAATGGATATAAACGATATCCAGATATCCGTCATCTGCGAGCAATATATGCAATACATCGAGCAAGCGCAGAGAATGGATATGGAGCTTGCCTCTGAATTTATCATAATGGCAAGTGAGTTGATGCTGATAAAATCGCGTATGCTTCTGCCCAAGCTCCCCGAGGATACGGAAGACCCCAGAGCCTGGCTCTCCGAGGCGCTGACCATATACAAAAAAGCAAAAGAGGCTGCCGCCTCGATGCTTTCAATGTATGCAGAGCACAGCGGAAGAATGGTAAAGGACGAGGACGAGATACCGCCTGACAAGGAGATACCCGCAGGACAGGACCCGGAGCTCCTCTCTCGCGCCCTCTCTCTCATGATGAGGCGTCTGGAAGCAAGCGAAAACGTCCAATCGACGCATATAAAGCCGCTCGTCAAGGCTCGCGTCGTTTCCGTTGAGGAGAGGATAGACCTCGTCATCTCGTCGCTGAAAAACGACGGGCCGAAAACGCTTTTGAGTATTCTTGATCTTTCAAGTGACAGAAGCGAGCTGATAGCGACCTTCCTGGCTCTGCTTGAGCTTATCAAGATGAGATCGATACTTCTCTCTGCATGCGAGGATGCGGAAAACGAGAGAGGCGAGATAGAATTTGACATTATGGTATCGCTAAACGCCGACCCCGATATGCTCGCAAATCTTCCCCGCTCCGAAATAGACGAGAGCAACTGAGCGCTAAAGAACATAATACGATAGAGAAAAAGGTAGTATAAATATGATAGAACCCGTCAAAGACAAACAGGAAATGAAAAAGGTGATCGAGGCCGTGCTGTTTGCGGCAGGTCATCCCCTTTCCTACGAAAAGCTCTCTCAGCTCTTTGAGCTGACTCCAAAAAAGACGAAGGACTTTATAGTTGAATTTGCAAAAGAATACAACGCCGAGAAGCGAGGCATCATTATGCTCGCGATGGACGACTGCGCGCAGCTGTGCACAAGGCAGGAATACGCCCCGCACATAAAGCTCGCGCTCGATATAAAGCGCGGCGGAAATATGTCGAATTCGTCGATAGAGACGCTCGCGATAATCGCGTATAACCAGCCCGTAACGAGAACGTACGTAGACACGGTAAGAGGAGTTGACTCCACCTATGCAGTCAACAGTCTGCTCGACAGAGGACTAATTGAGCCGAAAGGAAGGATAGACGCCCCCGGCCGTCCTATGCTCTATGGCACGACGCCCGACTTTCTGCGCGTATTCGGACTGAATTCGATCTCGGAGCTTCCTGACGTTTCCGAGATAGGACACAGTGCGACGAGCTTTGAGAATATGACCATAGACGACATCAAAAACGATACGGCAGACGCTGCTGCCGATAGCATCAACGATGCAACGGACGAAGAAACGAGTGTAACGGACGAAGGCTCTCAAGACTGATGGCAGCGTCAGTTTAGCTCTTACTTCAATTTTTAAAATCATCGTAAAACGGAGGTGGCAAGTTGGAAATATTTATCGGTATTCTCCTTTTTATCATAATTTCCGCTTGTGCGCTTCTGGCTTTGCGCGTTTCCCTCGTCATAGCGTACGAGCAAGGCGGCAAAACGACTGCATATCTGAGGATACTTGGGTTTAAAATAATCCTATACCCTAAAAAAGAAAAGAAGATCAGACTCTCGGACTACGAGATCAAGCGTTTCAGAAAAAGGCTTTTAAAGGCAAAGCTCAAGGCTGAAAAGAAGCTGCTCAAAAAGCAAAAGAAGGCAAAGTCGAAAAAGAAAAACGTCGACTCCGACAAGCAAAACGAAAAAAAGAAGCTCACAGCCGAGGATATCTTCTCTACCATAGGGCTGATAACCGAGCTTGCGGGTACGTTTTTCAAGAAGCTTTCAAAGCATCTGAGGCTGGATCAATTGGTCGTTATCGTAGACGTAGGCTCGGACGATCCAATGAAGACGGCACTTCTCTATGGCGGTGTGAGTCAGGCGGTAGCTTATCTCGTTGAATTTCTCGACAACACCGTCACCCTCGCCCCGAAATACCCCAAGCGAGACGTTCGCGTTAACGCCGATTTTTTAAGTGAAAGCTTTAAAATGGAGATAAAGCTCTCCGCTTCTCTTCGCGTATGGCACGTGCTCGACGTTTTACTGTCGGTTGCGTACGGATACGTGAAACGCAAATACGTATCGGATATTACCGTTTGACAGACGGATAAAATATAAAATCAAATCAACATCTTATATAAAACAAGAAAGGACAACATCATGGCTGAAGCGAAGATCAACGAAATGATAGGCACATCTCTCTCTCAGATAAGGGAGCTTGTAGACACCCAGACTATAATCGGAGATCCCATAGAAACTAACGGAGGCACGGTCATCATTCCCGTATCCAAGATAACCGTAGGTTACGTTGGCGGCGGTCTTGACTACACCTCAAAAAATGCAAAAGGAAGCGAGAACAGACCTGCTCCCGCTAATTTCGGCGGCGGCGGCGGAACGGGCGTATGCGTTACTCCCGTAGCTTTTCTTACCGTTTCTTCAAGCGGCAGAGTTGAGCTCATCTCCGTATCAAACCCCGGCACCGACACGGTAGACAAGATAGCTAATCTCGTTGACAGAGCTCCCGATCTCATTGAGAGAATAAAGGATATCTTCCAGAAAAAGCAGGGCGATGAGCAGAAGGACGCAACGAGTCCCGAGTCTCTCTCCGACAAGGAATAATAGCGCTCTCTCCGTGAATAATAGTAGTATATTATTCACAGAGGTAACGCCATGTCCAAAAAAATATTAAAATTCTTTATATTCTTTTTAACGTTCATTATCCACTTCCCGTCATTCTTTTCAAACGCGAATGCCGAAGATCTCTCACAGGCAAAAAGCGCCGTGCTGATAGAAGCAAACGGTGCGCAGATACTCTATCAGAGAAACGCTGACCTGAGATTGCCAATGGCAAGCACGACGAAGATAATGACCGCTCTCACGGCACTTGAATACTGCTCTCCCGAGCAAAAGCTCACCGTTCCCGCTCAAGCGGTAGGAACGGAGGGGACGAGTGCTTCTCTGTGCGAGGGGGAGGTATATACCTTAGAGGAGCTGCTATTGTGTTTATTGTTGCAAAGCGCAAACGACGCAGCGGTAGCGATAGCGGTAAATATCGGCGGGAGCGTCGAGGGGTTTGCTACCCTGATGAATCACCGCGCAGAAGTTTTGGGGCTATGTGATACGAATTTCAAAAATCCGCACGGACTACCCCACGAGGAGCACTACACGAGCGCAAGAGAGCTTGCGCTGATAGCTTTTCACGCACTAAAAAACGAAGTGATAAGGGAAATAGTGGCTACAAAGACAGCGACCGTGATAAGTGACGGTGGGAAAACGACGTATCTATACAACCACAACAAGCTACTCTCAAACTACGACGGAGCAAACGGCGTAAAAACGGGATATACTAAAGCAAGCGGACGGTGTCTGGTTTCTTCCGCTACCCGCGGCTCGCTCACTCTCATCGCAGTTACGCTCGGCTCTCACAACGACTGGAACGAGCATAAGGCTATGCTCGACTACGGTTTTGGCAAATACGAATCGGTAAGCACAAAGGAGCTATGCTCGGATGCGGTGCTGATACCGATAGTGGACAAAGAAAAGGAATATTTTGCATACGCAGCTGCACCCGAGACCTTTATCACGATAAAAAAGGGAGAAAAGGACAAGATAATCGCCGTCGCAGAATATCCGAGATTTCTATATTTGAGTCAGTGCGATAAAGGCACCGTCGGACGTCTCGTTTACAAATACGATGGAAAAGTCGTTTCCGTTTCCCCGTTGATACTCAATTTGAAATAAAAATTTACAGAAAGAACGGCGTGAGCCGTACATATCAAAATGGAACTGATAAGAATACAAAAATTTTTCACTGATTGCGGAGTTCTTTCCCGCAGAGCCGCAGAGGCGGCAATAGGATCGGGAGAGGTCACCGTAAACGGTACGACGGCGGAGATCGGACAAAAGATAGATCCCGAAAGCGACGTCGTTAAATACCGCGGCAGAGTCGTCAGACCGACCTACGAGAAATATTCGTATTATATGCTCAACAAGCCCCGTGGATTTATTACTTCCCTATCCGATGAAAAGGGCAGAAAGTGCATAACGGAGCTGATGCACGGAGTGAAAGAAAGAGTCTATCCCGTAGGACGACTCGACTACAATTCCGAGGGCCTGCTTCTGCTGACAAACGACGGTCAGACGGCGAACAAGCTCACACACCCTAAAAATATGATAACGAAGGAATACATAGTTATCGTAACGGGAGAGATAGACGACGAGGTCAAAAAGACGCTCAATTCGACCGTTTACTCCGACGGTCAGGCGCTGAAGGCGAAGGAGGTCGAGCTCTTAAACGAGGGAGATAAAAAGAGCGTGCTTCGTTTCGTTATGACAGAGGGTAAAAACCGCGAGATAAGGCGAATTTGCGAGGCGGCGGGACTCAACGTTTGCAGACTCAAGCGTATCAGCATAGGAAAGCTGGAGCTGGGCAGACTCACTATGGGAAGATACAGAGCACTCACCGACGAAGAGATCGCCTATATAAAGTCACTGTAAGGAGGCTTTTTGAAGAAATGCTGATAATAAAATTGATACCCGACTCGGAGATGCAGGAATATCTCGCATCTCTGTGCGACATAAAATACGACGAGGAGTGCGACGCCTTTTCCTGCTATGAAAACGAAAAGTTCGTCGGTATGTGTCAATTCAAGGTAAATGGAGACACTGCATACATAAAAGACTTGCGCCCCAGAAACGGTATTTCCGATGCGGAGGCAATGATAATCATGGGCAGGGGCGTACTCAACTATATAGATCTGCACGGAACTCACAAAGCTGCATGCAGCTCTGAAGCTGCAGAGGAAACGCTCATTCTCGCCTGCGGATTCAAGAGAATGGATGACGGAACGTTCTTCGTTGATCTGGACGGATTTTTCGATGGAAAATGCGGCGGTCACTGCCACTGATATTTTTTCTCAAACGATCGTAAAACGCAAAAAGGACAAGGTAAAAACCTTGTCCTTTTTTTCGTTTGCTTTTTGGTGCTTAGATCTTTTCTTTGACCTTAGCTGCCTTACCTACACGGTCGCGAACGTAGAAGAGTTTAGCTCTTCTAACCTTACCGCTACGGATGATCTCAACCTTATCAACGTTAGGTGAGTGTACGGGGAACGTCTTTTCAACGCCGCAACCGTAAGCAACGCGTCTTACAGTAAAGGTCTCGGAAATTCCGCCGCCGTGCTTAGCGATGATGGTTCCCTCAAAAATCTGGATTCTCTCTCTCGTTCCCTCAACGATCTTGTTGTGTACCTTTACGGTATCACCGATGTTAAGTACGGGGGGATTCTCCTTTATCTGCTCGTTTACAAAAGCCTGAATCTTATCCATGACTCCTCCTAATATCCCGAACATTCATGCAGAGCTGCGCAGAGGACTGTTCTGTTTTGTGCGGTTTTCCGCATACGATGGAAATTATATCACACAGTTAGTGCTATGTCAATACCTTTTTCGTATTTTTTTGTTTGCCTAAAAAAGCAAAGTAAGACCAACCGCCATCAAAGAATATTTTATACAGAAGCAACACTCTCAAAATTCTTATCTTTGTTATAAATATATCTTGTAATAGATAAATAATAGTGTTATAATATAATGTATAGTGGAAAAATTATACACACGCGCCGCTCGCGCGTGTAGGAGCTATAAAAATCTTATTAATGAAAGAGACCGAAACCATGAAATATTTTGTACTCGTATTTGACGGAATGGCAGACAGAAAGCTGGAAGAGCTCGGTATGAAAACGCCCATGGACGTTTCCGACAAGCCCACTCTCGACTCTCTCGCAAAGAAAGCGATAGTCGGCACGGTACTCAACGTCCCCGCTTCCCTCAAGCCCGAATCCGATACTGCTAACCTCGCTATACTTTCCTACGACCCGCTCGTTTACTCAAAGGGCCGTTCTCCCCTTGAGGCTGTCAGCCTCGGAATCAAGCTCGCGGACGACGACACTGCTATCAGGATGAACGTAGTTACCGTTACCGACGACGATTCCATTCCCTACGAGGACAAGATAATGCTCGACCATTCGGCAGACGAGATATCGAGCGAGGAAGCAAGAGAGCTAGTTCTTGCGCTCGGCGAGGCTATGGGAGACGATATCAAGCACTTCTACCCCGGTGTCAGCTACCGTCACTGTCTGATATGGAAGAACGCAAACGACAAGTACAAGTTCACGCCTCCCCACGATATAATCGGCAAGAGAATAGGAGAGTATCTCCCCGTAGCCGAGGGTGGTGAGGAATTCTACGCTCTGATGAAGAAGTCGTATGACATACTCGCACATCATCCGATAAACGAAAAGAGAAGAGAAAGAGGTCTGAAGCCCGCAAACAGCGCGTGGCTCTGGTCTCCCGGAAAGAATCCCTCTCTTCCCTCCTTCAAGGAAAAGTGGGGGCTTGACAGTACGGTGATAAGTGCGGTAGACCTGATAAAAGGTATAGGCATATGTGCCGGCGCAAACGTACCCGACATCGAAGGTGCTACGGGCAACGTACACACCAACTACAAAGGCAAGGCAGACGCTGCGATCTCCGCTTTTGAAAACGGAGACGAATTCGTATTCGTTCACGTTGAGGCACCCGACGAGTGCGGTCACAGAGGCGAGATAGAAAACAAGGTACTCTCTATCGAAAACATCGACAAGAAGATACTTCTCCCCGTTTACGAATATCTCAAGGGTACGGGCGAGGACTTCAAGATACTTTGTCTTCCCGACCATCCCACGCCCCTCTGCATACGCACTCACTCACGCGAGCCCGTTCCCTTTATGCTCTATTCAAGCAAGGAGGAACACGACGGCGTTGAGTCGCTGACTGAGGACTCGGCGCTCGGCAAGGAATTTTACATACCCGACGGCACGAAGCTGCTCGATATGATGATAGAAAAATAAGCTCACAGCGTCTATATACCGACGCGACCGAGCATTTACGAGGTAATGATTATGCCGCAAGAAAACAATAACGCCACGGCGGGCGACGGCAAGGATACCGTATCCCACATCTACGACGAGAATACCGATATAAACGATTCTGCCGCACCTGACGTTCTCTCTCTTACTGACGCTGACGAGAGCGATAACGTAAGCACAGATGACGACGTAACGTGCGACGATACAGACGATGCAGACGATGCAGGTTGTGGTGACGACGATACGGACGAAACGATCCAAGTCACCGACGGTGAGACTGAGGGAGAAGCAAGTGCCGCACCGCAAAAGAAGTCTTCCCTCTCAAAAGAAATATTTGAATGGGCTGAAATGATAGTAGTGTCGTTTTGCGTAGTCGTTATGATCTTCACGTTTATAGCTCGTCCTGCCGTTGTCGTAGGCGACTCTATGCTATACACTCTTATCGACGACGAGGCGCTCATCGTTTCTCCCGTTACCGACAAATACAGATATAAGGACATCGTAGTCTTTCAGATACCCGAAAACATCGGAAAGGCTCACGGCGACGCTATCGTAAAGAGAGTCATTGCGACGGAAGGTCAATGGGTGGACGTTAATCTCTACACCTGGGAGGTATTCGTTGCAGACAGCGAGGAGGCACTTGCCACGGCAAAACCTCTCGACGAGCCGTACGTCAACTACGTAAATACCAAGGGGCTGGCAGCGTCCATTGAGTTTCCGCTCCAGGTACCCGAGGGACATCTGTTCGTTATGGGAGATAACCGCTCCGAGTCATACGACTCAAGAGCGTTCGGATGCATAAAGGAAGAGTACGTGATGGGAAAGGTCATCGTCAGACTCTGGCCCCTTTCAAAATTCGGAAAGGTAGATTAAGTTAGTTATGCAAAGCAACACTATACAGTGGTTTCCCGGGCATATGGCAAAGACCAAGCGCCTCATCCGAGAAAGCATTTCAAGCGTTGAGCTTATAATTGAGCTACTTGATGCGAGAATACCGTACAGTTCAAAGAATCCCGAAATAGATGAGCTCGTAGCACAAAAGCCTATCATTACCATTCTCAACAAGGCTGCTCTCGCAGATCCCGAGGCGAGCAAAAAATGGAAGGCGTACTACGAGAGCCGCGGCAGATACTGCGTTATCTGTGACACCCTGAGCGGTGAGGGCATAAACGAGCTGAAGGCGACCGTCTCAAAGGTAATGAAGTATAAAACGGACGCCTGGAAGGCAAAGGGCATTATAGGCAAGAACGTCCGCGCTATGATAGTAGGAATACCGAACGTGGGCAAATCAAGCTTTATCAACCGTCTTGCAGGCTCAAAGAAAGCCAAGGTCGAAAACAGGCCCGGAGTGACGCTCACAAAACAGTGGGTACACACCTCGGTTGGTCTTGATCTACTTGATATGCCGGGAGTTCTCTGGCCGAAGTTTGACAGTGAGATCGTCGGACAAAATCTCGCGATGACCGGCGCTATCAAGGACGACATATTGCAGATAGAGGAGATAGCGATGCTTCTCTGTGGACGTCTGCGCGATATAGCGATAAAGGATCTGTGCAAGAGATATTCTATTGCCGACGAGCAGGAGATACTCGATCTTGACTGCTACGATCTCTTTGAATACATAGGCAGAAAAAGACATCTATTACAAAGCGGCGGTGAGGTAGATCAGAAGCGTTGTGCCAATATGCTGCTCGATGAATTCAGAGCTGCAAAGATAGGACGCATCACGCTTGAGCTGCCCGAATCCGTAACGGACGGTGAATAATATGATGACCTACGAGCTTGAATCAAAATATATTGAACAGGGATACAAAATGGTATGCGGATGCGACGAAGCGGGCAGAGGGCCTCTCGCAGGTCCCGTCGTTGCTGCTGCGTGTATCCTTCCGCTTGGTCTCGTTATCGAGGGACTAAACGACTCAAAGAAGCTGACCGAGAAAAAGCGCGAGGCACTCTTTGAGGTAATAAAAAAGGAAGCGGTAGCATACGCTATTGCATCGGCATCGGTCGAGGAGATCGAAGAGATAAACATACTCAACGCCTCGATGCTGGCAATGAACCGCGCAGTAGAGGCACTGAGCGTAAAGGCGGATCTTGCTCTCATTGACGGCAACGTCTCTCGTGGCTTTAGCATCCCTACAGTTACAGTAATAAAGGGAGACGCCACTTCCCCATCTATTGCCGCCGCGTCGATTCTCGCAAAGGTAACGCGAGACAGGATGCTGTGCGAGTATGCACGTCAGTACCCCGAATACGCATTTGAAAAGCACAAGGGATACGGCACCAAAGCTCATTACGAGGCAATAAAGGCACACGGCGTTTTGCCAATACACAGACGCAGCTTTTTGAAGTTTCTTGACAAATGAGCTTGTTTGATATATTCAAAAAAGCCGAGCCGTCAAAGACTGCACGGCGAAAGATAGGAGACGAGGGTGAGCAGATCGCGTGCGAGTATCTTTCATCTCTCGGATACGCGATAGTAGACAGAAACGTCAACGTCTCGCACAAGGAGCTGGATATAATAGCGGAGGACGACGAGGCGATAGTATTCGTTGAGGTCAAGTCTCTCTCCTGCAAAAAGGAGGACGCAGACAGCGGAAAAGTCCACCGCGCAAGCGATCAGATAAGCCGAGACAAAATAAACAACCTGCTCTATGCGGCAGAAAGGTGGCACGCCGCGCATTTCACGGCAAAGCAACCGCGAATAGACGTCGTAGAGGTATATCTCGGTGATTCTCCGGCGTCCGTGGTACACCTGATAAACGCCGTAAACAAAAAAACTACTTACAGGAAAAGAAGATAATATGGGCATAGCTCTTTTTGACACTCACGCCGATACGGCGTACGAAATGTATAAAAGAAAAAAAGGGTTAAGAAATAACGGTCTTCACGTTTCGCTCGACTATACGCGAGAGTACGACGAATACACGGAGGTATTTGCGATCTGGAGCGACAAAAGTCTCTCTGACGGTGCCTGCTACGAACAATTTTTCAAGATCGAGAATAATCTCCGCAAGCTCTGCAACGAGGAATCGGACGTAGCGATAGCCGACTGCTACGACGATATCGTCCGTGCGAGAGAGAGCAACAAAACGGCGCTCCTGCTCGCAGTTGAGGACGCGCGTCTTCTCTCTTCCAAGCTCAGTCGACTCGATGAGTTGCGAGAGCACGGGGTGCGGTTGCTTACGATGCAATGGCAAGGCGAGACTATTATCGGCGGTGGATTTGATACTGATCTTCCGCTAAAACCGTTTGGCGCGGAGGTATGCCGCAGATGCGCGCAGCTCGGGATCATTCCCGATATTTCTCACGCCTCGGAAAGAACAGCAAGAGAGATAATAGAGATATGTGCGCAGCTTGGAGCTCCCGTCATAGCTTCACATTCAAACTCTTTTTCGGTATGCGCACACAAAAGAAATCTCAGCGACGCAAACTTTTCCCACCTTTGCGACGCAGGCGGGATAGTAGGCATCAGCCTGGCACCTCAACACTTGAGGCTCAGCGGTGTGGCAACGAGCGAGGACGTATTCTCTCACATAGACCATTACGCGCAAACGAGAGGTATCGAATACGTATGCCTCGGTTGTGACTTTGACGGAATAGAAACCACTCCGGCTGATATTCGCGACCTGAGATATCTACCTCTTATAGCGGAGCAGATGCTCAAAAGAAACTACAAGGAAGAAGACGTATTATCCGTTTTTTCAAAAAACGCGGAACGCTTCTTTTCACTAAATTTGAAATAAGTAATAATTTATATAAAAAACAGAGGAAAGTAAAATGAATTACATCAGCACCAGAAATGCAAACACTACTTTTGAAAGCGTCAGTGCAGCATGCGCGATAAAGAGAGGACTGTCCTCAAACGGAGGACTCTTTATGCCCTCCTCTATTCCCGCACTCTGCGAAGGCGAAATAGAAAAGATCGCGGCTATGACCTACCCCGAGCGCGCCGCATATATACTTTCAAAGTATCTGACCGACTACACCTACGAGGAACTGCTCGCAGACGCTGAGGCTGCTTATTCCGAGGACAGATTCCCCGGCGGTGCCGCTCCCGTAGTCAAGGTAAGCGAGGGCATCTATTCCCTTGAGCTTTGGCACGGCCCGACGTGTGCCTTCAAGGATATGGCGTTGCAGATAATGCCGCGCCTTCTCTCAAGAGCACTCACTAAGACTGCAGAGGACAACACCGCGCTCATTCTCGTCGCTACCTCGGGAGACACGGGCAAAGCGGCTCTCGAAGGATACAAGGACGTAGACGGCGTCAAGATCATCGTTTTCTACCCCAAAAACGGCGTCAGCAAGGTGCAGGAGCTGCAGATGGTAACGCAGGACGGCTCAAACGTTGAGGTATGCCCCATTGACGGTAACTTTGACGATGCACAGACGGGCGTTAAGAGAATGTTCGTAAACAACGCTTTCGTAAAGAGCATCAAGGAAAGCGGATGCATCCTCTCAAGCGCTAACTCAATAAACTTCGGCAGACTTGCTCCCCAGATAGTTTACTATATCTCCGCATACTGCGATCTTGTTAAAAACGGAGATATCAAGCTCGGCGACCTTATCGATATCACGGTACCCACGGGTAACTTTGGTAATATTCTTGCGGCTTATATGGCAAAGCAGATGGGTATGCCCTTCCGCCGTTTCGTTTGCGCTTCAAACCAGAATAACGTCCTCACCGACTTTATCCGCACGGGTAAGTACGATAAGTCTCGTGAGTTTATGCTTTCTATTTCTCCCTCGATGGATATACTCATATCCTCAAACCTCGAGCGTCTTCTTTATCTGCTCGCAGGAGACGAAAGCACAAAGCTCTGGATGAGAGCGCTCAGAGAAGAAGGCGTATACGAGGTAGACGCAGATACTCTCGCAAAGCTCCAGGCTGAATTCTCCGGTTATTTCTGCTCGGAGAACGACACCAAGGCTACGATAAAGAGCGTATTTGAAAACGAAAAGTACCTCATGGACACACACACGGCAGTAGGCTACAACTGTGCGCTTCAGTATCTCTCCGAGACGGAGGAAAAGGTACCTATGCTCGTAGCTTCGACTGCAAGCCCCTACAAGTTTGCACGCGACGTGTACGCTTCTTTGACCGACGTAAAGCCGGATGACCTTGAGGCGCTCAACCTTCTCTGTTCTCTCACGGGCACCGAGATCCCCGCACCCCTTGCAAACATCGGAGAGAGAACGGTACGCTTTGACAAGGTAGCGAAGATAGACGAGATGGCAGACCGCGTTACCGAATTCTCAAAGAAATGACGTTGAGCCGACGCGCTCTTTTATAAAAAAGATCTACAACTCGGAGAAGATTATGGCACTTTACACTATCGCCGACCTTCACCTGTCTCTGTCGGAGAGCACCGACAAGCCGATGGAAATATTCGGTGCAAGATGGACCGACCACGCAAAAAAGATAGAGCAAAGATGGTCTGCACTCGTCTCAGACGAGGACACCGTCGTGATCCCCGGAGACATCTCCTGGGCGCTGAAGCTCGAGGAATCGGCGCAAGACCTGCACTTTATAGATTCTCTGCCCGGTCAAAAAATAATCGGCAAGGGCAACCACGATTTCTGGTGGTCTACGCAAAACAAGCTAAACGTTTTCTTTGAAAACGAAGGTATCAAGACGCTGAAGGTGCTCTTTAACAACGCCTTTCTGGTTGAGAACGTTTGTATTGCGGGTACGCGCGGCTGGTATTACGAGTCAAGCTCCGCACCGCGTCCGTGTGACTATGAAAAGATAGCGGCAAGAGAGTGCGGCAGACTCAAGCTGAGCCTTGAAGCTGCCCGTACGCTCAAAGAAGGAAGAGACCTGCCAAGCGTCGTCTTTACGCACTTTCCGCCCGTCTGGAACGAATTTGCGTTTGAAGAGCTGATCGACGTAATGCTCGCGTACGGAGTGAAAAAATGCTATTTCGGACACATACACGGAATATACGACCACCCCGCAAAAACGGAGTACAGATCTATTGATTTTGAGCTGATCTCGGCTGATTTTCTTAATTTTACTCCCCGCCGCGTATTTCTTTAGAAAATAGACGGAATTTTTTCACAAAAAGCCCCGAAATATCCAAAAAAAATCGCCAATATTGTTGACAAAAATCGCAATCCGATGTAGAATATAATGGTATTTAAATGAGTTGTTCATTTGGAGGAATATTAAAAATGAGTTTCAAGAAAGTTGAAAAAAAAGACAACAATCTCTACGAGATAGAATTTCTTCTCGAGAAGGCTGAGTTCGATGCGGCAGTAAACCGCGTTTATCTCAAAAAGGCAAAAAATCTCAATGTTCCCGGTTTCAGAAAGGGTAAGGCTCCCAAGGCTATCATTGAGAAGATGTACGGCAAGGGCATTTTCTATGAGGATGCAATAAACGACCTCATTCCCGACGCTTACACGGCAGCAGAAAAGGAATCCGGCCTTGAGGTAGTCAGCCGTCCCGAATTTGATATAGTTAACATCGACGACGAGGGCGTTCTTATGAAGGCTGTCGTTTACACCAAGCCCGAGGCTACCATCGAAGGATATCTCGGTCTTGACGTTGAGCGTGCTTCTACCGCCGTTACCGACGACGAGGTAGCACATGAGCTCGAGCACGTTCGTGAGCGCAATTCAAGAACCATCGACGTTCTTGACAGAGCTGCACAGAACGGTGATATCGCAAACATCGACTTTGACGGTTACGTTGACGGCGTTGCTTTCGACGGCGGCAAGTCTGAGGGATACGATCTCACTCTCGGTTCCGGTCAGTTCATTCCCGGATTTGAGGAGCAGATAGTTGGTAAGAACATTGGCGAGAGCTTTGACGTAAACGTTGAGTTCCCCGCTGAGTACCATGCAACCGAGCTTGCAGGCAAGCCCGCAGTATTCAAGTGCAAGCTCAATGCTCTTAAGCTCGTTGAGCTCCCCGCTCTTGACGACGAATTCGCAAAAGACGTATCCGAGTTTGATACTCTTGATGAATACAAAGCTGATATCAAGGCTAAAATAGCCGATAGAAAAACAAAGGCAGAAGACAATGCAGTAGAGGAAAAGCTCCTCGGTATGCTCATTGACAAGCTCGTATGCGATATCCCTGCTCCCATGATAGAGAATGAAGCAGAAAATCTCGTACGCGACTACGACAACCGTCTCAGAAGCCAGGGTATGGATCTCAACACCTACTTCAAGTACACGGGACAGACCCTCGATCAGCTTCGTGCTTCTATGATGCCTATGGCTGAAAAGCAGGTCAAGTCAAGACTTGCTCTTGAAAAGATCGCAGCACTCGAGAACATCACCGCTTCCGACGAGGAGATAGATGCAGAGTACGCTGACATTGCAAAGGCTTACGGTCTTGAAGCTGACAAGGTCAAGGAACTCGTTGACAAGGAAGGCGTAGCTAAGGATATCATCGTAAGAAAGGCTATGGACCTCGTTAAGTCAAAGGCTAACGTATCCGAGCAGAAGCCCGCTAAGAAGACCACGAAGAAGGCTACCGCAAAGAAGGCTGACGCTGAAAAGGCTGATGCAGATAAGGCTGACGAAGCTCCTGCAGAAAAGAAGACTACGAGAAAGTGCGCTTCCAAGTCTACTACCGCAAAGAAGGCTGCAGACCCCGAAAAGAAGACTGCTAACACAGAGAAAAAGACTACGACGAAGAAGACCACAAAGAAAGCCGATACCACAGAGGCATAATCTATCAATATAAGGGCGGGTAAAAAATAATTACCCGCCCTATATTAAACGAAGAAGAAAGGAACGCCCTCGGGCGTAGGTGAAAGATATGGCATTGGTACCAATGGTCGTTGAACAGACCAACTCAGGTGAAAGATCCTACGACATATATTCAAGACTGTTAAAGGACAGAATAATCATTCTCGCTGATGAAGTAAACGACGCGACAGCTTCCCTTATCGTTGCTCAGCTTCTTTATCTTGAAGCAGAGGACGCTGAAAAGGATATATCCTTTTATATCAACAGCCCCGGCGGCTCCGTCAGCGCCGGAATGGCTATCTACGATACGATGAATTTCATCAAGTGCGACGTATCGACGATATGTATGGGAATGGCGGCAAGCATGGGTGCGTTTCTGCTCAGCGCAGGTGCGAAGGGCAAGAGATACGCTCTGCCCAACGCCGAGATCATGATCCATCAGCCTCTCGGAGGAATGAGAGGTCAGGCGTCCGACATAAAGATACACGCCGACCACATTCTCAAGACCAAAGCAACGCTCAACCGCATACTCGCTGAAAACACCGGCAAGCCCCTTGAGACTATCGAGCGCGACACCGACCGCGATAATTTTATGAGTGCGGCAGAGGCGGCAGAATACGGTCTGATAGACAAAGTCATCGACCGCCGTCCCCAGTAAGACAAAAAGACTGAATTTGAGGGTAATAACTTGGCTGATAATAACAACACAAAAAAAGGACACTACTGTTCGTTTTGCGGAAGAAACGAAAATGACGTTGAGTTTCTCATCCCCTCCCCCGAGGGTGTTTGCATATGCAACGACTGCGTAAACGTATGCAACGACATCATAGACGAATATCTTCCCGTGCAGAGTGAAAACGCGGCAGACGGAGAATTTTCCCTCTCCTTTGAAACTCTGCCAAAGCCAGCAGACCTAAAAAACAAGCTCGACGAGTACGTTATAGGTCAAGACGAGGCAAAGCGAGTACTTTCGGTTGCAGTTTATAACCACTACAAGCGAATTCTATACAGAGAAGAAAAAGCGAAGAACAAAAAGAAAAAGGACGACACCACCTCCGAGGCGAACGCAGTTGAGGACGTTGATATTCAAAAGAGCAACGTGCTTCTGCTCGGCCCGACGGGTGTCGGAAAGACGTACCTTGCGCAAACGCTCGCAAAAACGCTTAACGTTCCATTTGCTATTGCTGATGCGACTACTCTCACCGAGGCAGGTTACGTCGGTGAGGACGTAGAGAATATTCTGCTCAGACTCATACAAGCAGCGGACTTTAACGTTGAGCTCGCTGAAAAAGGTATCATATATATCGACGAGATAGATAAGATATCAAGAAAGGGCGAGAACCGTTCCATCACGCGTGACGTATCGGGTGAGGGCGTTCAGCAGGCGCTTCTGAAAATTCTGGAAGGAACCGTGTCCAACGTACCGCCCCAAGGAGGACGGAAGCATCCCAACCAGGAGTTTATCAAGATCAATACCGAAAATATTCTATTTATCTGCGGAGGCGCGTTCGATACCATTCAGGACATTATCGAAAACCGTAAGGGAAGC
>JAZQXE010000005.1:0-18702 GCA_045632705.1 Eubacteriales bacterium
AACATTTGTCTACCGACAAATGTTCTGTTTTTGTTTATCCAAGCCGCAGGCTTGGTATATCATCGCCGCACGAAGTGCGGTGCATATCATCAGCCCCTGCGGGGCTGTATCTCATCACGCGCCAGCGTGCATTTTTTCTGCCGCTTGATGATATACAACACTTCGTGTTGATGATATACAATGCTTCGCATTGATGATATACACGCCTTCGGCGTGATTGGGACGCGAAGATGCGAAATGCTCTTGAATTGCTTTGTCAAAATATAAAAGCTCTATCCAACACTCTTTTCCAAATTCGCAAAAGTTCAAGCAGTGTATACGCCAATATCCGACAAATGTTCTGTTTTTGTTTATCCAAGCCGCAGGCTTGGTATATCATTGAATGTATAACTCGCCTGCGGCGAGATATACATTCGTATATCATCAGCCCCTGCGGGGCTGTATCTCATCACGCATTAGCGTGCATTTCTCCTGCGGCTTGATGATATCCAGACCTTCGGTCTGATGATATACCGCAACAAGTTGCGGATGATATACAAGGCTTCGCCTTGATTTGTTTACCAAAGTGTGATATAATAAACTCACTGATAATAGGAATTAGACGCAGAACTATTGCGAGAACAAAGGAAGTAGTTTGGGTGCTATATGTGGAATGAAATAAAAAACAAAATTGATATTGAAAACTTGATGGAAGAATACAGTGGCTTTCACGATAGCTGTATAGTGTCAATAAACTATCATAGCGGAGCATTTGTTGATGATAAGGGTGGTATGGTAAATGGCGGATTGCTTGAACATAGCATTGAAATGATACTGCACAGTCAGTGTAATAAACCAATTGAACTGCGTTTTACTGGAGTAAGAAAATGTAATATTGTTGGCTTTGAGGATAATTATTTCTGCGACATTTTTGGTGCATATTTGAATTTTCATAACGACCTGCTTGGTAGAACTCGTGACGACAAATTGATAGTATGGGCGGATTGTGATGGTTTTAATCCCATAAATTATACGGAAGAAAAACCGATTTCCACTAACGGAAACCACAGCACTTATGTAATTGCTGAAAAACTGTTTTGGAGAATAAAGACAGAGGACTGATACGGCGACACAATCTCCAATTTTTGTCGAGTAGTTAACAGCGCAAAATCACACACCTTTTTGCTGTTATTACCTGCATTTACACACCTTTTCACTGCTCTTTCGCAAAACAAAAAAGACACATCCGTCGGATGTGTCTTTTTGTTTTATTTAGAGTAAGCGTAGAGGCTTTTTTTGGGGATGAAAACATAAAATATATTCTTTATTCAGCATATGAGAAAAGCGTTGCCACATATTTTTTTACAAGCTCGCGCTCGCAGAAGGGGACTTTTTTGCCTTCGATGAGCTGGTAATCCTCGTGACCTTTGCCTGCGAGCAGGATCACGTCGCCCGCGCGCGAGTTTTCTATTGCGTATTTTATCGCTTGCTCACGGTCGGGGATGACGACGTAGTTATCCTTGCCCGCCTTTTTAAACTCGCAGACTATATCCTCAATGATAGCACTCGGAGACTCAAAGTCGGGGTTGTCCGACGTTATTATTGAAAGGTCGCACGTCTGTGCCGCGACGGCTCCCAGCTCTGCGCGTCTGCCTACCGTTCTTCCTCCGACAGAGCCGAAGAGACATATCAGCCGCTCGTGCGGATAGTCTTTGAGCGCCGTTAGCACGGAGCGCAGAGAAAAGCCGTTGTGCGCGTAGTCAATGACTATCGCTCGGTCGGAGAGCGCCTTTACACATTCAAATCTGCCGTCAACGGTAAGCTCGCCGAGCAGCTGCGAGGATAAGCACTCGTCTACTCCGCAGAGCTTGGCGCATATTATTGCCGTCATTGCGTTATAAGCGGAAAAGCTGCCGGGGGAGAGCGTCTTTACGTTGTATCTCGCACTCGGACATACCATATCAAAGCTTATTCCGAGCATACCGCCCGTTGAATATTGCTTGACGTTCTCCGCGTTATAGCTTCCTTTTCCGCAAAGGGATATCGGATAGAGATCAAGGGCGGAATTGAGCATATATTCGCTCTCCTCGTCGTCCGCGTTGTACACCATATTTTTTGCGCCGTAATCAAAGAAAAGCGAGCGCTTGCAATTTTTGTAGTGGTCGTAGTCGGGATGCTCCGCGCCGCCTATATGGTCGGGGGCGAGATTCGTGAATACTACGGTCTCAAATCCTATGCCGTAGACACGCGACAGATACAGAGCTTGACTCGATACCTCCATCGCAACGTATTCTACGCCCGCTTCCGTCATCTCTCCAAAAAGACGGTGAAGCTCACAACTTTCGGGCGTCGTATTGGCTGTCTCAAAGTGCTTTCCGGCATAGTCGACTCCGTTTGAACCAATATACGCCGCGCGCTTGCCCGCCGCTGTCAGTATCTTATAGATCAGACAAGCCGTCGTGGTCTTGCCCTTCGTTCCCGTGATGGCGATTATCTTTAATCTTTTTGAAGGATGCGACAGGTATGCAGAGGATGTGAGCGCAAGGCCCTTTCTCGTGTCGGTAGTGACTATGACGTACGCGTCGTCGGGAAGCTCGGTTATCTCCCTCTCACAGAGAAAGATACGGCATCCGCGCTCGTACGCGCTTTTTGCATAAGCGTGACCGTCAAAGGCGGCACCCTTTATGGCGACGAACATTGAACCTGCTTCTGCCTTGCGCGAGTCGTTCGATACTCCGCTTACGGTAAGGGAAGATACGTCCTTTTTGCAGGTATATTCAAGTCCTTGGAGCAATTCCGTGAGTTTTTTCATAACGCCACCTTCAGTAACCTTCGTGTACTTGACTCTATTATATCACACGAGAATATCGTTTTTCAATCCGTCTGAGAAAAAAGAACACTCCCGATCAAAAAAACGGGAGTGTTTTTGCTTTTTAATTGCCGAGATCCTCGACGTATATAGTTTTTACTTCAACGTTGTCGTCTGCGGACTTTTCAGCCTTTGCGGGAGCGTCCGTCTTGACAGCGTCTCTCTCTGCAAAGAACTTTGCGGCTACCTGCGGGAAGAGAGCATAGGAGAGAACGTCTTCTTCGCTCTTTGCGATTCCCTTGGTCTCCTCTCTGTACTTGTCAAGCTCAGGCTCGAGAAGATCAGCAGGACGGCAGGTGATGATCTCGTCGTTGCCGATAGCCATCTTTCTTACTTCCTCGTTTACGGTGCCGGGGAGACGGCCGTACTCACCGCGGAGAAGTCCCTTGGACTCCTTGGTGAAGGACTTGTACTTGCCCATAAGCACGTTGAGAACTGCCTGGTTACCAACTATCTGAGAGGTAGGTGTAACGAGGGGAGGAAAGCCGAAGTCTTCTCTTACTCTCGGTACTTCAGCGAGGACCTCATAGTATCTGTCCTCTGCCTTGAAGCCCTTAAGCTGGCTGATGAGGTTGGAGAGCATTCCGCCCGGTACCTGATAGAGCAGGGTGTTGGTGTCTACGTTGAGCACCTTGGGGTCAAGCGTGCCTTCTTCCTTCATCTTGGTCTGTACCTTGCGGAAGTGTGCTGCACACTCGGAGAGCTTTGAAAGGTCAAGTCCCGTGTCGCGCTCCGTACCCATAAGAGTAGCAACGAGCGCTTCGGTCGCAGGCTGTGCCGTTCCGTTTGCGAGAGGAGAAAGTGCGCAGTCTACGATATCAACGCCTGCCTGTGCAGCCATAAGGTTGACCATATCTCCCGTACCCGTAGTGTTGTGGGTGTGAAGATGTATCGGTATCTCGATCTCTGCCTTGAGCTTCTTTACGAGGCTATACGCATCGTAGGGAAGGAGCAGATTTGCCATATCTTTTATAGCGATAGTGTCAGCGCCCATCTGTACGAGCTCTTTTGCGAGATTTACGAAGTATTCCTCGGAGTGAACGGGGCTCTTGGTGTAGCTGATAGCAGCTTCACAGATACCGCCGTGCTTCTTTGTGTACTTCATTGCCGCTTCCATATTTCTCGTGTCGTTGAGAGCGTCAAATATTCTGATTACGTTTATTCCGTGCTCTATGCTCTTTCCGACGAAAGCTTCGACTACGTCGTCTGCATAGTGCTTGTATCCGAGTATATTCTGTCCGCGAAGAAGCATCTGGAGCTTGGTCTTGGGCATATGCTTTTTGAGCTCGTCAAGACGCTTCCAGGGGTCTTCACCAAGGAAACGCATACAAACGTCAAAGGTAGCGCCGCCCCAGCACTCGAGAGACCAATAACCCATCTCGTCGAGCATCTCACAAGCGGGAAGCATATCTTCAAGGCGCATTCTCGTAGCTGCCTGAGACTGATGCGCATCACGGAGTATCGTATCTGTTATAAACAGTTTCTTGTTTTCCATTTTATATCTCCATTAAGATGTTATTTGAGCATACTGATGAGAATACCTGCGGCAACGGCAGAACCGATAACTCCCGCAACGTTCGGGCCCATAGCGTGCATGAGCAGGAAGTTTGAGGGGTTTTCCTTCTGTCCGACGACCTGCGATACTCTCGCAGCCATAGGAACTGCCGATACGCCGGCGCTTCCTATAAGGGGATTGATCTTGTTCTTGAGGAACAGATTCATAAACTTTGCGATAAGTACTCCGCTTGCGGTCGCAACGGAGAATGCGAGTATGCCGAGCGCCATGATCTTGATAGTTTCAAGGTTAAGGAAGGACGCCGCGGTAGCGGTAGCACCGACCGTGATACCGAGGAATATCGTAACGATGTTCATCAGCTCGTTCTGTGCCGTCTTTGCGAGTCTCTCAACTACTCCGCACTCACGCATGAGGTTTCCGAGCATAAGGCAACCGATGAGGGGCGCTGCGTCGGGAACGATGAGAGATACGAAGATCGTGATGATTATCGGGAATACTATCTTCTCGGTCTTTGATACCGAACGCAGCTGAGTCATAACGATAGCGCGCTCCTTTTTGGTCGTCAGCATCTTCATTATAGGAGGCTGAATAACGGGAACGAGCGCCATGTACGAGTAAGCCGCAATAGCGATAGGTGCGAGCATTTCGGGGGAGAGCTGAGAAGTAGTAAATATCGAGGTGGGGCCGTCAGCGCCACCGATGATACCGATAGAGCCTGCCTGGGCTTGAGTAAATCCGAGTGCTCTTGCTCCGAGGTAGGTTCCGAATATACCGATCTGCGCCGCCGCTCCGAGAATAAGGCTCTTGGGGTTAGCTATCAGAGGACCGAAGTCCGTCATAGCACCGACGCCGAGGAATATCAGACAGGGATAGATATTTAGTTTGACTCCGAGATAGAGATAGTCGAGCAGTCCCGCTACTATCGTTTCTCCCTCTGCGTTCGGATGTCCCATGAACGCCTCCCAGTCAATGTGTCCGTCACGGAAAAGATCCGAATGGAACATATTAGCGCCGGGGAGGTTGGTGAGAAGCATTCCTGCCGCGATGGAGAGAAGAAGCAAAGGCTCGAACTTTTTGACTATTGCCAGGTACATAAGAAAGCACGCGAGCCATATCATCACTATCTGCAAGGGATCGTTTGCAAAAAGGGCAAAGCCGGTGCTTTTTGCAAACTTTTCTATTGCTTCTAACATTTCGTTACCTCAGGCGACTTATGCGAGCGTGTAGAGTGTTGCTCCTGCATCAACTGCCGCACCCTTCTGTACGTTGATACCGGTAACCTTACCGTCTCTGGGAGCCATGATCTCGTTTTCCATCTTCATAGCCTCGAGAACCATTACGACGTCACCCTTCTTGATGCTGTCGCCAACGGATATATTAACGCCGAGAATAGTACCCTGGAGAGGAGCCTTTATAGCCTCGCCGTCGCCGCTTGCTTGTGCGGTCTGTACGGGAGCTGCTGCCTCTGCTTTTGCGGGAGCCGTGGTAACTGCGGGAGCGGATACGGTGGTAGCGACCTGTGCGGGTGCGCGTCCGTCGTCGCCGATGAGCTCAACGCATACTTCGTATTCTGTGCCGTTTACGTTTACTTTGTACTTTTTCATTTTTTTGTCCTCACTTTGTGTTTTGTTATATTTTTATTTTTTATTATTTTCGGTAGTTAGTGGTGCGTTACACTCTTTTCAGTGAATGTATACGCACAGCCTCAGCCCCCGTCTCCTCACAGATGACGGCGGAGATAGCGGCGCAGAGCTCAGCTCTGTTTTGCATCGTGCGTCTTATCGAATGTATGCGCACTGCCTCAGCCCCCGTCTCCTCGCAGATAACTGCGGAGATAGCGGCGCACAGACGCGCTCTGTCGGGGATAGAGTCTGCTCTCTCTCTTATTGAGAGAATTCTGATCTTTGATATATCGGCACCCGTGTATTCGGATATTGCGGCAGATATTGCGGCAACTACCTCACTTCTGTTGGGGATGGAGGCGCTGACGTATTCTGCGGCTGCGGGCTGAATAGCAGCGGGGGCGCTTTCCGTTACGCTTGCCGCGGATGCTTTTTCGGTCGCATTTGCGACTCCGCCTCTTGCCTTGTCGTTATTTTCCTTTGAGTTCATGCTCTTGAATATCAAGCCCATGAGGCTGCATATTGCAATAATGCATATCAAAGCGGTAAATACCGTGCCAATGCCGAGACCGGCTACGACGAGATCGTTCATTTTTTTGCTCCTGTACTTTCGTTTTGTGGGGAAGGGGAACTCGAATATACCCATTTATATTTTAACGCATCGTAAAAATAATACGCACGCGTCTGATTTTACACCATTTTCCCTCATTGTAAATAATATCATTGCACGCCCCCCATGTCAAGTGCTTTTTACAGAAAATCGTCGATGTCGTATCAAAAAATCACGGTAATTTTATCGCAAAAATTATGCACTTTTTTTCTTCTCGCTCCCGTCGCTCTTTTAAGTGAGGAAAATTCACAAAAATTTTGCATACGACGGGCATATTGTTGCCGTAGTGTATATTGACAGGGAGATATAGTTAATGTATAATTAAATTGTAGCCGTATGACTGACGGATAGCGGATGACCGCAAGGGAATATGGTGAATATTGAGCATATGAAACGTGCCGACCGTCTGGGCAGTAGTTCATAACTTTGAATTTAAGGAGAAAAGCTATGGAACACAGAAATTGGAACGGGTTTATCGGCGGAGATTGGCAAGATAAGATCGATGTCAGGGACTTTATCACAAAAAACTATAAGGAGTACAAGGGAGACGAGAGCTTCCTCTGCGGCGCTACCGAGAGAACGGCAGAGCTGATGAAGAAGGTCGAGCTTCTTTTCTCGCTTGAACGACAGTACGGAGGAGTACTTGATATCGATACCGATACGGTGTCGTCTCTTACGAGCTACGCCCCCGGATACATCGACAGATCAAAAGAAATAATAGTAGGCCTTCAGACCAACAGACCGCTTAAGAGAGGCGTAAATCCTTTCGGCGGTATCAGAATGGCAAGACAGGCGTGCGAGGCGTACGGATACAAGCTCAGCGAAAAGATAGAGAATGAGTTCCAGTACCGCACGACTCACAACGACGGCGTTTTCCGCGCTTACACCGACGAGATGAGAGCGGCGAGAAAGTGTCACGTTATAACGGGACTTCCCGATGCTTACGGCAGAGGAAGGATCATAGGCGACTACCGCAGAGTAGCACTTTACGGAGTTGACCGACTCATAGAAGAAAAGAAGAAGGATAAGGCAAAGCTTGCCGAGTCCGTTTTTGACGCGGAGAGCATCAGACTCAACGAGGAGCTCTACCGTCAGATCACGTTCCTCGGATATCTCAAAGAGATGGCGGCTATGTACGGCTGCGATATATCGGAGCCTGCGTCAAACGCAAAGGAAGCGGTACAATGGACGTACTTCGCTTATCTCGGAGCGATAAAAGAGCAAAACGGTGCGGCTATGTCGCTCGGACGCGTGAGCACGTTCTTCGATATATACGTAGAGAGGGATATCGCGCTCGGCGTGCTTGACGAGGCAGGCGCACAGGAGATATTTGACGATTTCGTTATGAAGCTGAGAGTAGCGCGCCACCTGCGCACGCCCGAATACAACGAGCTCTTCGGCGGAGATCCTATGTGGATAACCGAGGCTGTCGGCGGTATGGGGGAGGATGGCAGAACTCTCGTAACGAAGAGCAGCTTCCGCGTTCTAAACACCCTCTACACGCTCGGCTCGTCTCCCGAGCCTAACCTGACGGTGCTCTGGTCGGAGGCGCTGCCCGAGGGCTTTAAGCGCTTCTGCGCAAAGGTGAGCGTGGATACGGATTCTATCCAGTACGAAAACGACGACCTTATGCGTCCTATATACGGTGACGATTACGCTATCGCTTGCTGCGTTTCTGCTATGAAGGTAGGAAAACAGATGCAGTTCTTCGGTGCTCGCTGCAATCTCGCCAAGCTGCTTCTTATCGCCATCAACGGCGGATACGATACAACGAGCAGCATGAAGATAGGCCCGCAGATGCAGCCGATGGCAGTAGACAAGCTCGATTACGACGCCGTTATGGAACGCTTTAACGTTTACATAGAGTGGCTTGCTCATCTTTACGTCAATACGATGAATATTATCCACTATATGCACGATAAATATGCGTACGAAAAGATACAGATGGCGTTGCACGATACGGAGGTCGGCAGATTTATGGCGTTCGGTATTGCGGGACTCAGCGTAGTTGCCGACTCGCTCTCTGCTATCAAGTACGCAAACGTAAAACCCGTCGTCGATCAGAGGGGCTATATCGTTGATTTCGAGACTACGGGAGAATTCCCCAAGTACGGAAACGACGACGACCGCGTTGACCTTATCGCAAAGGATATGGCGCACAAAATGATAACGGAGCTGAGAAAGACTCCTGCGTACAGACAGGCGGAGCATACGCTCTCCGTTCTTACTATAACCTCAAACGTTATGTACGGAAAGCACACGGGCGCTACCCCCGACGGACGAGAGGCCGGCGCTGCGTTTGCTCCCGGTGCAAATCCGATGCACAACCGTGAGGAAAACGGAGCGCTCGCATCGCTCAATTCCGTTGCAAAGATAAGCTACGACGACTGCCGTGACGGCATATCCAACACCTTCTCCATTACTCCCGAGGCCCTCGGAAGAAACGGTGAAGAGCGCATCGGCAATCTCGTGAATATCCTTGACGGCTATTTCAGAAATAAAGCGCACCATATAAATATAAACGTACTCAATCGCGAAACGCTCAAAAAAGCGTACGAGGATCCCGAGGCGTACCCCAATCTGACGATCAGAGTATCGGGATACGCCGTAAACTTCAACAAGCTCTCGCGCGAGCAGCAGCGTGAGGTCATCAGCCGTACCTTCCACGAGGTGATGTAACGATGTCGGGGGTCCTTGCCAACGTACATTCCATCCAGACTCTCGGCACGCTTGACGGCCCGGGCGTACGATTCGTGGCTTTCCTTCAGGGGTGCAATCTCCGTTGCGGTTGCTGTCACAATCCGGATACCTGGCAGATGAGCGGAGGTACAGAATATTCGGCATCAGAGCTATATTCTATGGCTGAAAAATACCGATCCTATTTCGGAGGAGACGGTGGAGTTACCCTGTCGGGCGGAGAGCCGCTGTGTCAGGCGGAGTTCGTGTACGAGTTCTTTTCAGAGTGCAAGAAAAACGGTATCAACACTTGTCTGGACACCTCGGGCAGTATTCTCGACGATAACGTAAAAAAAGCGCTGACGGTGACCGACAGAGTGCTTCTCGATATCAAATATACGACGGACGAGCTGTATCGCAAGCACGTCGGATGCTCGCTCGACGCCCCCAGACGCTTTCTGTCCTATCTCAACGAGCAGAATATTTCCGTTACGTTGCGTCAGGTAGTCATACCGACTCTCAACGACGACTGGCAGAACTATATCAGACTCGCCGATATCTTGAGGACTCACGCGTGTATTGACAAGGTGGAGCTTCTCCCCTTTAAAAAGATATGCGCGGTCAAGTACGAGAATATGGGAATACCGTTTGCCTTTGAAAAATACGATACCCCCGACCCCGAGACCGTATCGTCAAGAGAAGCCGTACTCACTCGCTCTCTTATCGCTCACAGATAAAAACGAAAGAGCCTTACATAATGCGTTGCAGCATTATGTAAGGCTCTGTTTTTTCTTTTTTACCTAACCGATCAAACGGTAAACATCAGCTCACCATAGGTGGCAAAGGGCCAATAGGAAGAGCAGGTGAGCTTTTCCATTCCGTCAACGTAAGCGCGGAGCTTGTCCATTATGGGAAGGATACTGTTTTTATATTCCATAGCCATAGGCTCGCCCTCGGGCTTGATGCTTGCTACGCATACTGCCTTTTCAAGCTCACCTACCGTCTTGTAGGCGTTGTCATTGAGCGCGGAGAGCTTGGTTATGATATCGAGCTCACTGTCGCATATTGCCTCGGGGCAGGCGCTTCTGCGTGAGCAGACGCTCTCGGAGAGCTCTCTTATATATCCGCTTACGGCGGGGATAACGTCTCTGCGAACCATCTCTACCATCGTGAGTGCTTCTATGTTGATGGTCTTTGAGTAGTTTTCAAACATTATCTCCTGACGAGAGCGGAGCTCCGTCTCGTTCATGACCGCGTGGTTTTTGAAAAGCTCGATATTCTTTTTAAAGGTAAGAGTACCAAATGAGTCAACGCAGGACTTCATATTGAGAAGTCCTCTCTGGCGAGCCTCGCGCTCCCATTCCTCAGAATATCCGTTTCCGTCGAATATGATGCGCTTGTGCTTTGTGAAGGTATCCTTTATAAGAGAAGCGATAGCCGAGTCGAATACGGCGCCGTCCGTACCCTCGAGCGTGTTTGCAAAGACGCGTAGGGACTCTGCAACTGCAGTATTGAGTACGACGTTGGGCATTGCGATGTTCTGGCTTGAACCGACCATTCTGAACTCAAACTTGTTACCCGTAAAGGCAAAGGGGCTGGTTCTGTTTCTGTCGGTGGTATCTTTTCTGAGTGCGGGCACGGAGGGGATACCGAGATCCATCATGGTTCTGCCGTGTTCCTTATACGCCGTGCCGTCGATTATCGATTGGATGAGCTCCTGCATATCTTCACCAACGAACATAGAAACTATCGCGGGGGGTGCTTCGTTAGCTCCGAGACGGTGGTCGTTGCCTGCGTACGCGATCGACATTCTCATCAGATCCTGATAGTCGTCTACTGCTTTTACGACTGCCGCGAGGATGAGAAGGAACTTTGCATTCTCGTGCGGTGTCTTTCCGGGATCGAGCAGGTTCTTGCCCGTGTTGGTTGACAGGGACCAGTTGTTGTGCTTACCGCTTCCGTTTACTCTGTCAAAGGGCTTTTCGTGAAGAAGCGCAACGAGTCCGTGACGCTCTGCGACTTTCTTTATATACTCCATTATCAAGAGATTCTGGTCTACTGCGATGTTTGCCGTGCAGAATATGGGAGCGAGCTCGTGCTGGGCGGGCGCCGCCTCGCTGTGCTTGGTCTTTGCGTTTATACCGAGAGTCCAGAGCTCACGGTCAAGCTCTGCCATAAACTCGGATATTCTCGGACGCAGAGGACCGAAGTAGTGGTCCTCCAGCTCCTGTCCCTTGGGGGCGGGAGCACCGAAAAGCGTTCTGCCCGTATATTTGAGGTCCATTCGCTTTTCATAGGTGGATTTGTCGATTATAAAGTACTCCTGCTCGGCACCGACGGTAGCGCATACTCTCGTCGTTTCGGTATCTCCGAAAAGGCGAAGGATACGCAGCGCCTGCGTGTTTATCGCTTCCATTGAACGAAGAAGAGGCGTTTTTGTGTCCAGAGCCTCGCCCGTGTAGGAGCAGAATGCGGTGGGAATGTAGAGTGAGCCGTCCTTTACGAAAGCGTAGGAGGCAGGGTCCCAGGCGGTGTAGCCTCTCGCCTCAAAGGTCGCGCGCAGACCGCCCGACGGGAAGGAGGAGGCGTCGCTCTCACCTTTGATGAGCTCTTTTCCCGAGAACTCCATTATGATCTTGCAATCTCCGACGGGAGAGATGAAGGAGTCGTGCTTTTCTGCCGTCATGCCCGTAAGAGGCTGGAACCAGTGCGTGTAGTGTGTTGCCCCTTTTTCTATTGCCCATTCCTTCATTGCCGTAGCTACGTAGCCTGCGATCGAAGGGTCAAGCGTTCTTCCGAGCGCTATGGTCTTTGTCAGAGACTTGTATACGTCCTTTGGCAGACGATCGCGCATTACGTCCTCATTAAAGACTGCGCTGCCGAAAAGCTCAGGTATTTTTGACATAAAATTTCTTCCTTCCAAAACGGCAAAGTTTGTCGGTACGCCGTTTGAGTTACTTTATAATTTTACTATCACGCCGTGCCTTTGTCAATCGTTTTTTTCTTTTTCGTACTTTTATACTGCTCGCGGCAAAGGAATTTACCGGCTTTTGTGTTAAATGCAAAAAATATGCTAAAAATAGCAAAAAATAAAAATCAAGTGTAACCTTTTAACCGGTCGTGGTATTAACATATTGTAATGCGCTTACGGGCGTTGTACGGCGTGATGCCGTTTCATTAAATTGGAGGCAGACTTTATGTCAAATTTCGTTATTATTACCGACTCTTCATGTGATTTTACACCCGAGATGGTGCAGGAAACGGGAGTCAAGTCTATTGCACTGAGCTTTCTTTTAGACGGAAGATCATATAAAAATACCCCCGATGGAAGTGATATCTCCTTTGAGAGTTTTTATTCGCTTCTCAGAGACAAAAAGGACGTAAAGACGTCCGCTGTAAATGGGGAGACGTTCAGAGTTTACTTTGAGAGTGAGCTTGAGGCGGGCAATGACGTATTGTACGTCGGATTTTCATCGGGACTTTCCGCTACCTACAACTGCGCGGCTGTTGCGGCAAAGGAGCTCTCCGAGCAGTACCCGGACAGAAAGATATACACCGTAGACTCACTGTGTGCCTCTCTCGGACAGGGACTTCTCGTTTATCTTGCAGCTAAAAAGAAAGCGGAGGGAGCGGACATCGAGAGCGTCCGCGATTACTGCGAGAGCATAAAGATGAGCGTATGCCATCAGTTCACCGTAGACGACTTGATGTTCCTCAAGAGAGGCGGAAGGATCAGTGCCGTTACGGCAGTTGCGGGAACGATGCTCGCGATAAAGCCCGTGCTTCACGTTGACGACAACGGAAAGCTCGTCAACATCGCAAAGGCACGCGGCAGAAAGGCGTCGATACAGAGTCTTTTTGAAAAAATGAAAAAGACGTACGACGGAGTAACGAAGGACGTATTCATATCTCACGGAGATTGCATAGAAGACGCACAATATCTCGCGTCTCTTATCAAAAACGAGTACGGCGTCGACGCAAGGATAGGTTACGTTGGGCCCGTTATAGGAGCACATTCAGGTCCCGGAACTCTTGCTCTCTTCTACATTGGATCGGAAAGGTAAAGGCAATGAAGACTATTGACGGAAAAATATATACGAGTATGGTCGTGTCGGGAGCTAATATGCTCGGAGCAGAGAAGGAAAGAGTAAACGCACTCAACGTCTTCCCCGTTCCCGACGGTGATACCGGCTCGAATATGTCTATGACGATAGGAGCCGTGAGAGATATCGCGGCAAAGGCGGATGCGTCGATCGATACGAGCGCCGGTGCAGTTGCAAAGACGATGCTTATGGCGGCAAGAGGAAACTCCGGCGTTATACTGTCACTTTTCTTTAAGGGAATGGCAAAAGGATTTGCGGGAGTAAAGGAAGCGGACAGCGCAGCGCTTGCATCGGCTTTTGCTTGTGGCGTTGAAGCCGCTTACGGTGCGGTCATGAATCCGACGGAGGGTACTATACTTACCGTTATGCGCGTTTGTTCCGAAGAGGGAAGCAAAAAAACGGCTGATTTTTCGGATGATATTCAGGGATTCGTTGAGTTTATGCTTTCTTGCGCGGTAGAAACTCTTGCAAAGACGAGAGAAATGCTTCCTGCGCTTAAGAGTGCAAACGTAGTTGACGCGGGCGGTGCGGGATTCGTCTGCATACTCAAGGGTATGAACGAGGCGCTCAAGGGCAACGACGTCAAGTACGACGACGCAAACGAGGCAAACGACGAATACGCCGCTGCATTGTTTGAGGATATAGATACCGAGTCGATAAAATTCGCTTATTGCACCGAGTTTATAGTTGAAAAATCAGCCGAGTGTGACGAGGCTATGAGTGCCTCTCTCAAGGCGTATCTGCCCGAGATCGGCGACAGTATAGTATTTGCGGAGGACGAGAGCATCATCAAGGTGCACGTCCACACCAACGTCCCCGGTGAGGTGCTTTCTCACGCTCTTGCTTGCGGAGCGCTCTTGACTACCAAGATCGAGAATATGAAAAAGCAGCATACCCAGCTCGTCAGCGAGGCGACAAGTAAGAAGGAAGACGACGCGCCCAAGGCGAAATACGGCTTTCTCGCAGTTGCAAACGGTAACGGTATATGCGATACCTTCAGAAATCTCGGAGTTAACGAGATCGTATCGGGCGGACAGACGATGAATCCGAGTATCGAGAGCATCGTCAATTCGATAAACAAGATAAACGCGGAGAACGTATTCGTTTTCCCGAACAACTCAAACGTCAAGCTCGCGGCGCAAATGGCGGCAAAGAGCATTGAGGACAAGAACGTCATCGTTATTCCTACCAAGAACTTCCCGCAGGGGGTTAGCTGTATGCTCAACTTCAGCGAGGAAGCAGATCCCGAGGAAAACAGAGTGGCAATGACGGAGGCTATCGGTACGGTAACTACGATATCGATAACCTATGCGGTGCACGATTCGAATATAAACGATCTCGGTATCAAAAAGGGACAGATGCTGGGGTTGCTCGAGGGAGAGGTCGTATGTGCAAGAGACAAGAGCGTCAAGCTCGTGGACTTTTTCGCAGATCAGTTCTCGGCGGCATCCTACATCACGTTGTACACGGGTAAGGACGCTGATTCGAGAAGTGCCGCAAAGATACTTGAAAAGATAAAGAGCTACGCGCCGGATGCCGATATCGTTGAGATAGACGGAGACCAGGACGTATATAGCTATATCATCTCCTGCGAATAGGCGGGGCTTGCATCTTCAGGCATAACCACAAACGAAAAAATAAATAATTTAAATTAGCAAAAAGGGGTAACTTCGTACATCAACGGAGTTACCCCTTAATGTTTTTGGTTGAAAACCTTCGGTTTTCTCCAACCTATTATATTTTCGTTTGTTTTTTTCGTTTTCCCACTTCGACGTACAGAGTACGCCTTCGCACGAAGAACGAAAAATTCTGCTCCGAATCTGCGGCGCCCTTGCTCTCATCAAATTCGGCTTGCACATTCGGGCATAACTACAAACGAAAAAAATTATAATATATAGCAAAAAGGGATAACTTCACGACGAGGTGGAGTTATCCCTTTTTTACGTTTTTTACTTTGGTTTGCTTTTGAAGACGAGTGAGGCGGCGAGTCCGAACACGATGGCGGCGCATATACCGCCTGAGGCGGCACTCAGTGCACCCGTGAGAATACCCACGGCGCCGTCGCGCTCTATTGCTTCTTTTACTCCTCTTGAGAGAAGATACCCAAAGCCCGAGAGGGGCACGGTAGCACCTCTGCCTGCAAACTTGACGATAGGCTCGTATATTCCGAGAGCTCCGAGCAGCACTCCGCTGACGACGTACGACACGAGTATGCGGGCGGGGGTGAGGGCGGTCTTGTCTATCAGTATCTGCGCAAAAGCACAAAAGCAACCGCCGACTGCAAACGCCTTTATTATATCAACGAAAGGGAAGTCCATATCATACCTCCGTGATGATTGGGGATTCTATTTTTAACAGATGAGCGATACCGAGGATGGAGTTGCCCTGCTGGATGCTCGCGGGATTCATCAGCGCCCCCGTTGGCAAAAGAAGAATACGCTCGTACTCTCCGCTCGTCAGCTTTGGTAGGATATACGAGGAAAAAACGATAGACGAGCAACCGCACCCCGAGCCTCCGCTATGCACATCCTGGCGTTCTTTTGAATATACGAGCCGTCCGCAATCCTCGTGTACGGCACTTATGTCGTATCCCTCTTTTACCGTGAGGGTACGCAGTATATCTCCTCCCTCGTATCCGAGGTCCCCCGTTAATATCAGGTCAAAGTCATCGGCACTTTTGCCGGATTCCTTGAAATATCGAAGCAGCGTATAGGCGGCTGCGGGAGCCATAGCCGCCCCCATATTGTTTGCGTCCGTAACACCGCTGTCGAGCATTATTCCGGCTTCGGCTTCGGTGAGGTAAGCGAGGGCTCTATTTGTATGCGGGTCTCTTTGCACAATGAAAGACGCCGCTCCCGTTACCGTCCATTGTGCAGTAGGCGGACGCTGCCCGCCGTATTCGAGCGGAAAACGAAACTGTCTCTCTGCCGAGCAGTTGTGAGAGGAGCAGGTAACGGCACATATTTGCGCGTGCTCCGAGTCGAGTGTCAGGGATGATAACAGTAACCCCTCACCGAGAGTAGAGCAAGCACCGTAAATGCCGAAAAAGTTTACGTTAAAGTTTACCAGGCCATAGAAAGAGCCTACGCATTGATTGAGCAGGTCTCCCGCAAAGAGCGCGTCTATCTCGTTTGCCTTCAAGCCGCTTTTGTCAAGAGCGGTAGCGAATGCGAGCCGTTGCATCTCACTCTCGGAGCTTTCCCACGTTTTTGCTCCGAAGCGGTCGGTTTTGTCTATGCGGTCGAATATTTCACCCAGCGGCCCCTCGCTCTCTTTCTTTCCCGCACAGCTTGCCGTGCCGATAATGCCTATCTTGTTTTTGAATTTGAACGTAAGCGATCCCTCCTTTTACTTGAAAGTATCTCCGAAAAAGCACTATTTAATGCACGAGAGCCGGATCAAAAGCGCAAGATTTTATGTCGATACTTGACACCTCGTTTTTTGAATGGTAAAATGTAATTACAGTCAGAACACGGAGGGTATAATTATGCCAAGCTTTGAAGAAATGCTGCAAACGTACGTAAATACCGACTACGAGGTGCTCGTTAGCATCGCGACGCAGGCGGCGGAGGACCTTTTGCCCGTATGCGCTCTGCTCGACTCCGAAAACAAGGGCGTTATGCTCCTCTCCTGCATCGTGCTCAGTGCCGTAGGTGCGGACGGACAGCTCACAGATGCCGAATATCGCTTTTTGAGTGACGTGCTAAAGCTCGATACCGACCTTTTGCATCACTACGTCAAGATGTACGATGCCGATATGGAAAAGATAGTGGACAACTTTGCGGATAATATGAACGTCGCTACGAAGACGGATATCATATCGCTCATCTGCGCAGTTTCTGCTTGCGACGAAACTATATCAAGGACGGAGACTTCGTTTATCTCTCGTATCCTTGAGTGCTGACGTTTGCCCTCGGAGCAAGAGCTGATAATAACGTAAAAGTTAAAAAGGGCGGAGATTTTTTCGAAAATCTCCGCCCTTTTACTATTCCCATTCAAACGTATTAAATTGATGTTTTATATAAGATACGCTACGGATGCGAGGCGCTTTGCACATTCTGCGAGGGAGCGCAGATATGAGAATTCGTCTATCGAGTGGATCCTGCCGCCATCAACTCCCAGATTGTCAACGCATGGGATACCCGCCTCGGTAATGTAAGCCGCGTCCGAGCCGCTGAGGCATTTTCTTGCCGTCAGTTGCGGCATACCGACACGAGCGTATATCTCGTTTATCTTGTTTAAGAGCTCTCCGTTTCGCTGGCACATAGGCATCGGAGGACGGTAGCTGATCTCTTCAAGCTCACAGCGGCATCCTGCAACGTGATTTTCCTCGCAGATATCGACCACCGCTTTTTTCACCTTTTGCAGATCTTGCTCATTTGCAAATCTGAAATCAACGATAAAGCTGCACATTTCCGCTACCGTGTTTGCGACAGTGCCGCCCTCTATTCTTCCGCAGTTGCAGGTGATGGAATCAGGATCCTTGAACGCCTCGAGCTTAAGTATCTTGTGCGCCGCTTCTGCTATGGCGTTTGCGCCCGCAAGACAGGTTGCGGCGTGCGCTGCTTTGCCGAATACGGTGTATTTGTAGCGCAGAATACCCTTACGCACGAGCACGGCAGTCTCGCCTTGTATGCCTTCGGTGTTTAAGAAAGCTATTGCATTCTCGGACTTTTTCTGCATAAATCTGACGGTTTCCTTGTTGCTCGTCTTGCTGCTCGTTTCCTCGTCGGACTGAATGATGAGCTTTATCGGACGGGAGGTAAAGCCACACTTCTCGAGTGCTTGCATTGCCATAAACGAGGCAACGACGCCTCCCTTGCAGTCTAAAACACCCGGGCCGTATATTATTTCTTCGTCCATATGCACCGCGGGAGTAGGGAAAAGACCGATAGGGTGCACGGTGTCGATGTGTCCCGAGAAGACGACCGCCTGCTCGTTTGAGTCGGGATTTAGGGTAATGCATATCGCGTTGCCCGCGACCTTGTGCTCAAGCACTTCTATATGCCAGCCACGCTCACGCGCAAGCTCTATGAAAACGTCACCGACCGCATCCACGCCCGCCTTGTATATTGTGGGACTTTCTATATTGCATACCTTCTCCCACAGGGCGATATACTCGTCGTTTAAGCTGTCAATGACTGCGAATAATTTTTGAGTTTCCATAAGATCCACCTCTTTTAACCGATTATATCAGTTGCTTTGAGGAAAATCAAGGGAGCAGGTATATTTTAAACGAAAAAACAACTTTGCGCTGATAGCCAACACCTAATATAAAGCCCCCTGCTTGTGTCAATATAGGACACACCATTTTTTACAAAAATATT
>JAZQXE010000006.1:0-22916 GCA_045632705.1 Eubacteriales bacterium
AAAACGAGAGTAAGACAGCCCTTTAGCAGTATGAACGAACTGCCGTCCATCTCGTTGAATCGTTTTATCAGGCTTTTCAAAACACACGTCTCCTTTCGTTATCCTCTGCGTATATTATAGCATAACGGAGCGTCGGGTTCATTATTAAAATAATGGAAAAACGGATAAAAAAGGCAGATATATAGCCGCGGCTATATATCTGCCTTCATTGTTATTCTTCTTCCTTGAGCTTCTTGTCCAGGTCTTCCACCGCGGTATCGGTGTCGTCTATATTCATCTGCTCAAAGAGCTTGTTGAACACGGCAGTAGAGGATAGGTCTGAGCTGTTCTCGTCATCGTTTACGACGTTGTGTATCTGCGTCGCCTCAGCGTCGTCCTCGTCCTTGTTGGGATCGGAGATGGTGGGCAGGTCGTTTAGCGGGAAGACGATAGCATCACCGAAGTACGTGTCTTCATACTCATCGTCGTCATCCCCCTCCCCGTCGTCATCTGCGTCACCGTCGTCATCTGCGGTATCACCGACATCGGAATCGTCGTCATCGTCGTTCGTTTCGCCCTCGTCGGCGCCGTCAGAGGCGTCGTCCGTGTCGTCTTTGCCGAAGCTGACGTCTGCTGTGTCGTCCGAGCCGTCCGCTTCGTTTGTATCGTCGTCGGTCGGCTCATTGTCCGCATCGTCGTCGGTATCGTCGGTATCGGATGCTTTGTCGGTATCGTCTGTTTCGTCGGTATTTTCGCTCTCGTCGTCTCCCGCGTCAAACATCTCGATGCTTCTGAGCTTGTTAAAGAGGGGAGTGAACGCACTTGCTATTACTACCGCGATATACGCGCCCTCGTAGGAGGTGTATCTTCCAATGAGAGCGGCTAGCGCACCTACTATCAAACCGTACGATATCTTGCCGATAGCCGTTCTCGGTTGAGTGCATATCTCGGTACATGAGAATACTGCCGCAAACAGGATAGAAGAGCCGATGATATTGAGCAGCACGTAGTCGGGGGCGTTGCCCGTCGGTGCTACGACGAATCCCACCAGAGAAAATGCGGTGAGAGTCATCAGCGGTATCAGAGGAGATATCACTTTTCTGACTATCAGATAGATAGCTCCCGCCGCGATGAGCAGTGCGGAGATCTCACCGACCGCGCCCTCGGTGTTTCCGAGTACGTGATCAAAGAGCGTGTATTTTTTGCTCGCGTCGTAAACGAATGCGTCGTGCCAGAAAAGAGAAGTGAACACGCGCGCTGCAAACGCGGCGTGTACGACGTGCTTTCCGTGTCCGCCAAACGCACCCTTTACGAGTACGATCGCGAAGAACGTGCATATAGCGACCGCGTACAGAGGCACGTGAACGCTCATAGTCAGGGAAATGCACAGCGCCGTTACTACCGAGTTGAGATCGAGTACTGCGAGCGCTCCTTTTCTTGTGAGGAGATTAAAGAGGAATTCACTCGCCAGTGCCGTTGCCGTTGCAACTCCCGCGATGATGAGCGGATAGGTTCCGAATCTAACGAAAGCCCAACCGAGCAGCACGAGCATGACTGCGACAAGATCGAAGTTTATCGAGCGAATACTATCCTCGGAGCGAATAAACGGCGAATGTCTGAACTCCGCCTTCTTGTGATGGCGGTTGGGTGAGAGTGCTTTTGCATTCGTATCCGCTATGTGTGATATCGGTATCTTTGCAGGGCATACGTAGTCGCACGCTCCGCATCTGTCGCACATATCCATACCGCCCTGGATATAAGCATCTTCAAAGTCGTTTTCGCACTTGTCTATAAACAGGGAGGGAAGGAGGTCGTTTTTGCATATCTTGTCGCACTTTCCGCATCCGATACAGGTGTTGACGCGGGCTGACAATTCTTTCGTTTTTGAGAAGGTGATGGTATGAGTGCCGTCCTCGACGAACATATTTTGCTCACCGAGAAGAGAGCCCGTCATCATTCCGCCAACGACCGTTGTGTAGGAGGTCGGCTTTTTGCGGTCTTGCGGTATGAGCTGCGAGGCGAGTTGTTTTATCGGCGTTCCGAGAGGAATGTCAAAGCAACCGTCGTCAGCCGTTGCCGAGCCGCCGATGCTCACGAGTCGTCTGACGTAGGGCATACCCTGAGAAAATGCTCTGTATATCGCACAGATGCTGTGTACGTCTATTATGCAAACGCTACCCTCTTCCTCGGGTGAGTTTGTGAGCAGGGAAAGTACGTTTGCACCCGTACAACTCGGATATCTGTCAGTCGCTTCTATTATGTCAAAGAACGTTGAGTCGCCTATCGCATCTACCAGACAGTTGATAGATTCAGTGGCGTTCTTTTCAACGATAAACTCACACATACGCAGTCCGAGTATCTTGAGTATTATCTTTGCACCATTTATGATCGCCTTCGAGCTTTTTTCTACGGCGCACTTTCTGTCGTGAGAATAGGGGTCGTTGTCGAGGCAGTTTACGACGAGTCTTTTGGCGGTGCCTTTCATTTTTGAAATGGTAGTCCACTCCGAGATGCCGCACAGACGGATACGGTCGATCATTTCCTCTTCCGTCATCTGCGAGAGTCTCTTTGCGCAAGGCTCAATGTCGGAGCAGAGCTCGTATTTTCCGTCGTTTTTGATCTTTATGTATTCAGTTTCCTTGAAGGTAACGATATCCTCAACGGTACCCGAAACGCTGCAGTGAAGCGGCGTGTGCTTTCCGAGAGAAACTCCGAGAAGCTGTCCGACAAGCACGTTGTCACCTGCTCCTACCGTTATCGTATATCTGTCTCCCGCTTTTATGTATACGTAGGGTATATTGTCTATCCTGTATACGTTTTTATCTTTCGTGTACGCGGGCTTTTGCAGCTTTATGGCTTTACCCCTAAATATACTCACAAGGATCCCCCCATAGATCAGTAGTTTGAAAAATGCTATACACATTTATTATACTATATAAAGAATTGTTTGTAAATATTTTTTTCTAAAAAAGAGATGGGTCTTGCAAAACAACAAAAACGGCACCGCAAGCGATGCCGTTTCTCTTTTTTGTTTATTAGTCGTTTTTGGGCACTTCTCTGTAAAGATTGAGTCTGAAGAACAGAGATTCATCGTCGAGGTTAGTGCATCTGATGTACGCTTCCGATATTCTTGCGCCTTCGATTATCTTCGCAAGACCGACTATACGGCAGAAGGTACTTTTGAGATTGAGAGAGTCACCTTCGTCAGTTTCGAGGTACACCTCACCTTGACATGCTTCAACGGTCTTTATCAGATCGTCGATATCAAGATCGTGAACGTAGATCTTTTTCATATTTTATACCATCCTTTCCGCAGTTTTCCTGCTGATTCTATTGTATATGTAATTGGACAAAAAATCAAGAGTGGATACTAATCAAATTCACAAATAACTCAAGCAAAAATTAGTGATTTTTCACAATCCGGCAATGATTATTTAAGCGAGGATGCGGTGCTGAGTGATATGTATTCCGTCGGAGACATTGAATATTCGTGCCTGAATACGCGGTTGAAAGTTCTGACGGAGGGAAAACCGCTTGCCATTGCCGCTTGCGTTATAGGCGTTCCCATACGGAGTAGACGGCACGCCTCGGAAAGACGCAGGGAGTTGACGAAAGTGCAGAAATTCGTTTTCATTTTACCGGAAAAGAGATGCGAGACATAATATTTATTGATATGGAGCGCATTTGAAATGCTGTCGAGCGTCATCTCCTCTCTGAAATGCTCCGTGCAGTATGCGATGACGCGGTGCTCGGTCGAGTAGTTTCTGTTTTCCGCTTTCAGCTCAAGGTGCGGGAGCAGCTCTCCGAGCAGAGCAGTGAAGTACCCCTCGAGCGTTCCGTGCTTGAACTTGGTGTAGTGCTTTGCATTAGTGTCGTTGAGGCGCAAGACAAGATCACGCAGCCACTCCGAGTCAATAGTGCCCTTTTTTACGACGGGATTTTCGGGGACGTATTTTTGTAATAACTCCGAAAAGCATCCGCACATAGAGTCGGGAAATATCAATACGTAGGCGTCGAGAGGCTCCTCGTCCTTGTAGGAATGTATCTGTATGGGGAAATTCACGAGGACGTCTCCCGCACAGACCTTGTATTCTCTGAAGTCAACGAACGCGTTGTACGTGCCCTCGATGACGTAGAGTATCTCGACGCTGTTGTGAAAGTGCGGCTGAAATCCCATTTCGTGTCTGTGCCATATTTTTATATTGTTTCTGTGGTCTTCGTAATGTATTTCCATAAGCGCCTCATAAATAGCAATTATTGACTATTTAAAATTTAAATTATGTCTTGCAAAAAAATGAAAAGTAGCATATAATTGTCATATGATGTGGTAATTATTTGCATATCATCAACAAAATTACCTAAAAGCCACCGCTTTTTACTATGATAGCATCACGTGTTGGCTTTGTCAATCATTAAATTCAAGATTGCAACTTTTGGTATATACGATTGCGTTTTGGGAGGTTTGGTATGAAAAAGATACTGTTGGTCTTGCTTGTGGCATTATTGGCGTGTATGATAGCGGTTTTGAGCGCTTGCGACACGAGCGTTACACAGCCTCCGCTCGATACGGATGCGACCGATACGTCGGCGGACACGTCGGCGGACACTACCGAAACGGTAGACGATAGAGATATTACGATACTTTCCGTGTACGACATCACCAAAGGTGCCGAGCACGCAAGGGCAGAGCACGTTGCCGACCCGCAGAGCTCCGTAATAGAGCTTGACAGAAGAAGCGTTGAAAAGCTCGTATCAAAAGATACGGGGTCATCCAAGACCTATTACCCGAGAGTTAAGGTGCTCTCGGACGGAACTTATATGCTTTTCTACCAGGACGGCAGATGGGGACCAAACGTGTATTATATGACGAGTGACGACTACCAAAACTGGTCAAAGCCTACGCTCCTCTTCGGCAGCTGTGAAATTGGAGGAGATACCAAGAAATTCTGTACCGCCGACGCTGTGGTAATGCCGGACGGTGAGATAATTGTAGTTTGTACCTTTATCAGCTTGAACAATTATACGACGCACAATACCTACAACGGTATGGCGCTCAAGCGTTCCTCCGACAACGGAAAGACCTGGTCCGATATGGAGATCATCTACGGTGCTACCGCATGGGAGCCAGATATTCTTCTTCGCGCGGACGGGGAGCTTCAGATATACTTTACGCACACAGGTCCTTATCTTGAGCTTTACGGCTATCACGACAAACGATCCTCTGGATCTGCGATCCTCCGTTCATTTGATAACGGAAAGACCTGGCAGCCCGATACCTCCGCCGCTCCTTACGAGGCGTGGAGAGTGATACAGATCCCCGTCGGCACTTATCTCGGCAGACCCTACTTTACGGGACAGATGCCCGTCAGCATTGAGCTTCACAACGGAGTTATGATGACGGCGGTCGAAACGCAGTATCTCGACTCTGCCTGCTACATATCACTTGCATATTCCTCGGACAACTGGAAAACGCCTCTCGGACTTACCCAGGCAGGCCCTGCAAGCTTAAAGGAAAAGCTCTGGGGCGGTGTTGCTCCGTACCTCGTTCAGTTTGACTCGGGCGAGGTGATACTCAGCTACGTTACCGTGCAGAACGGACTTATGCAGATACGCGTCGGTTCTCCCGACGGAAACGTGATGTCGGATCCTTATTCCATCTACGACGGAATATCAACGGGACTCTGGAGTGCAGTCGAAGTGCTCGACGACCATACGCTCGGCGTCGTTTGTGACTTCCAGCCTACTCTTTCCTCGGGCGAGACGCTCAGCTTTTTGTCCGTATCAAGAGCAAGACTCAATCATTCCTTTGACGCGACCAAGGGACAGAGCATTACGGTTGACGGAGATAACTCGGACTGGAGGTGCGGCGTCGACGCGTTGTTCCTCGGCAGTGAATCACAGGCACAGTCGTCGCTTCGTATCTCGGAGGACGGCGAGTACGTTTACTTCCTTATAGACAGACTCGACGAGTATCTCAATAAAAAGGACGGTCATCAGCTCTTTATCAGTGCTGACAAGGACGTTTATTACAAGATAGAGCTGAGCACCGACGGTGTATCCGAGATCAGCAAGTTTGAAAACGGAAAGTTCACGACTATCAGCGTTGACGGTGTTAAATTCGGTTCATTCGTCGGCGGAACGTATTCCTCCGACAAGGACAAGGACGACGGATACGTGCTTGAGCTGGCAATTCCGAAGAGCGCTCTCGGACTTGGCGGAAGTACTATGTACGTTACGATGGCTATGACCAACAGAGACGGCAAGGAAAATTACGACAAGGACGAGTTTGAGCTTGTCAAGATAACCGACAGAGACACGTGGACCAAGGTCTCGATAAACTGATAATATAATTTGATCTTATATAACAAGAAATGAAAAGGAGAAAAATTATGAAAAGAGCATTGGCACTTATAATGTCGCTTTTGATGGCGTTAGGATGCGTTTTCTTCGTAGTCGGATGCGGCAACGGAGATACTTCCGTTGATACGGGCGCGAGCACGCTTGATTCTTCTACCGGGGAGACCGAGATACTCCCCGACGTTCCCGAGCTTGATTTCGACGGTGAGACGTTCCTCGTTTATATGGGCGGACAGGGAATCGGAGATAGCGACAAGTTCAACGACTGGGGTGAGGACAACGACGACTACACCACCGTTGCAACGGCTATCTTTAAAAGAAACAAGACTCTCGAATCAAAGTTTAACATAGTAGTTGATTCAGAGGAAGACTGGGCAACTGAAAACGGCTCGGGTAAGAGCTACGTTACAGTTGCAGAGGAGTATGCCTCAGGTGAGTGCTCCTACTCAATGTACGAGGTAGGCACTATGGCTGCAGCTAACCTCGCAAGAAACGGTTATCTGCTTGATCTCAATTCGACTAAGTATATCGACCTTTCAAAGCCGTGGTGGGATCAGGGTGCTAACAGAGACCTTGAGATCATGGGAAAGATGTACTATACGACGGGTGATATCAGCGTAATAGACAATCTTTCTACTCACAATATATACTTTAACAAGGAGCTGGCAGGGCAACTTGGCGTAAACGATCTCTACTCTCTTGTGTCTGAGGGCAAGTGGACTCTCGATAAATATATCGAGTACGTAAAGCGCGCATCGGACGATCTCGACGGTAACGGTGTAAGAGACGAAAACGACCGTTACGGCGCGATAATCTGGAACGACTCTATGCAGGCTACATACGCCGGATGCGGACAGAGAATATGCACTATCAATACCGACGGTGAGGTTGAACTTACTTATTACGACGAGGTCACGGTAGATCTCGTTGACAGATATACGCAGGTATGCTTTGACAGAAATACCTCCTACAACTACGTAATTCGTCTCGGTCAGGACAACTGGCAGCAGTGGGACCCCGTACGTATCGGTATGTTTGCAAACGATCAGGCGTTGTTCTTCAAGACTATCCTCAATACCTTTATCAGACTCAGAAATCAAGACGTTGACTTTGGTATCCTTCCTTATCCCAAGTACAACGAGGATCAAAAGGGATACGGAAGCTACGTTGGCGCTTCTTACTCCGCTATGATATGCCTCGGTGCTCTGATGAAGGAAGAAGACGTCGAGCGTAACAGCGCGATCATTGAGGTTGCCGCTTATCTTTCAAAGAATCTCGTTACCACCGAGTATTACGACTATACTCTCAAGGGCAAGCTCATTCGTGACGACGAGAGCGCACCTTGTCTTGATATAATTATCGGAAGCAGAGTGTTTGACGTTGGTATGTACTACCTCATCGGAAAGTACACCTGGGACCTCACCGAAATGATGAAGGCAGAAAACAACAATATCGCATCCAAGTATCAGGAAGACTTCAATACCGCTATGCAGGAGATCGAAAAGCTTAACGCAGACTTCCTCAAGGCAGGCTACGAGGGCTGATAAATGAAAAACGAAAGCGGATGTAAATGCTTTGGCATTTACATCCGCTTTTTTTGTGTCAGAAAAGATTTTTACTCTTCGCCGTCGTCAAAGAGACTGGTTTGCTCTCCCTTGACGTTTGGACGGTAGGGAATACCGAGATGGTCGTATGCGAGCTTGGTAACGCATCTTCCGCGAGGTGTGCGGGACAAAAATCCGATCTGCATAAGGTAAGGCTCGTAGACGTCTTCGAGCGTTATAGCTTCCTCTCCGACCGTTGCCGCGAGAGTTTCAAGACCGACGGGGCCTCCGCCGTAGTAGTCGATTATTGCGCGCAGCATACGTCTGTCGGTGTTGTCAAGTCCAAGCTCGTCTATCTCAAGCATACCGAGTGCATACTTTGCGATGCTGTCTGTGATAGCGCCGTCTCCCTTTACCAGAGCAAAGTCGGAGACTCTTTTCAGTAGCCTGTTTGCGATACGGGGCGTTCCGCGAGAGCGGGAAGCGATCTCTGCCGCACCCGACTCGGTTATATCAACGCCGAGTATCTCGGCACTTCTCTTTACGATGGAAGCAAGCTCGTCGGGGGTGTATAGCTCAAGCTTTAACAAAACTCCGAATCTGTCACGCAAGGGCGTTGTCAGCTGACCTGCCCTCGTCGTAGCGCCTATGAGAGTAAAGTGCTTGAGCGGCAGGCGTATAGAACGAGCGCTTGGGCCTTTTCCGATGATTATATCAAGCGCATAGTCTTCCATTGCGGGATAGAGTATCTCCTCAACCTGTCGTGAGAGACGGTGTATCTCGTCGATAAAGAGCACGTCCCCCTCCTCGAGATTGGTCAGCAGTGCCGCGAGGTCTCCCTGCTTTTCAATAGCGGGGCCGGAGGTCGTTCTTATGTTTACTCCGAGCTCGTTTGCTATGATGCAGGAGAGGGTCGTTTTACCAAGTCCCGGAGGGCCGTAGAGAAGAACGTGGTCGAGCGCACTCGAACGTATCTTTGCCGCGTCTATGTATATTTTCAGGTTTTCCTTTACCTTGCTCTGTCCGACGTAATCGTCAAGAGTCTTTGGGCGAAGACAGTTTTCCGATACCTCGTCCTCGGGTGTGTACGTAGTGGAGAGTATTCGGTTTTCAAAGTCAAATTCTTCGTTATCCATCTTCTACCTCCCTTATTTTTTCATAAACTTTGCAAGTGCGAGCTTGATAATATCCTCAAGCTCGTATTTGTCAACGTCAATGGTCTTTAATACCGCGCCTATCTCTGCTTTTGAATATCCGAGCACACTCAGCGCGTTTTCAGCGTCTGCCGCCTTTGAGGATGCGGCTATCGTCTGCGATATAGCCTGTGCGGTATCTTCATCCGCACCGCCTATATCAAATTCACCGCCGCCAAACTTATCCTTGAGTTCGAGTATGACTCTTGCCGCCGTCTTTGCGCCGACGCCTTGTGCTGCGCTTATTGCCTTTTGGTTGCCCGTGACGATAGCTTTGATAATATCCGTGACGGAAGCGGCGGATAGTATCGACATTGCCGCCTTTGGTCCGACGCCGGATACGGTTATCAGCATTTTAAAGAGTCGCAGCTCCTCGTTTGTGTAAAAACCGAAAAGCTCAACGCCGTCCTCTCTCACTACGAGATGAGTGAGCAGCTTGACGCTCGACTTCTCTTCAAGTCTTGTCAGCTTTGAGGATGTGGTCTGGCTTACCGTCAAACAGTAGCCGACACCGTTTACGTCAATGACTGCGAGCGAGCTCTCTATGTGGGCGAGCTCACCTTTTACATAATAAAACATAGGAATTCTCCCGTGTGATCATACGATCTTCGTTATTTTTGTTGTGTATCCGAGTGAGGTGAATACCTCGTATGCGCTCTCCGCTTCTTGCTCGGAGTTGTATATTCCGAATATCGTCGAGCCGCTTCCGCTCATCATAGCACCGACGGCTCCCTTTTCGAGCATAACGTTCTTTGCTTTTTTAGAGAGCGGACAATCGCACAGTACCGCTTCTTCAAAAATATTGAACATACCCTCGCATACGGCGACCGCATCCTTTTCGTAAAGTCCCGCCATCATTTTTTCAAAGCGCACCCGGTCAAAGCTTGAAACCTTGAAATCGTCGTGCAGCTCGTCAAGCTTTCTGTACGCGGCGGGTGTTGATACACTCTCCTTCGTATTTACGACGAGCACCGCACAGTCGGAAAGAGCGGGGCATGGGGTGAGGATATCTCCTATCCCCTCGGTTATCATTCCGCCCTCAGAGAGACAAAACGGAACGTCAGCTCCGAGTACGGCAGAGCGGGTGATGAGATCGCTAATATTCTTTTTGTCGTTTATGAGAGTATCGAGCGCCCGCAAGACAGCTGCGGCGTCAGTACTGCCACCCGCAAGACCGCCTGCGGCAGGAATGTTCTTTTCTATGTGTATCTTTACCTTGTACGGCTCGCTTGAATATTCTTTGAGATACAGCTCTGCCGCTCGGTAAGCTATATTGTCGCTTCCCGTCGGTATTGAGGGGGAGGAGCAGGAAAGCTCTATTTTGACTTCTTCTGCCTTTTCTGCCTCTACGGTTACCTTGTCGGAGAGGGATATTTTTTGCATTACTCCTTTTATGTCGTGATAGCCGTTTTCTCTTTTTCTGATAATATCGAGATACAGATTTATCTTTGCGTAAGCGTCAAGTGTTATCTTCATATATCTTCCTCAATATAGTGAGCGCCGACGCTTTCTCGTCTGCCAAGAGCGCCGAGTGCCGCAAGGTATGAAAATTCCGTCATATTGTATAGCTCGTACGCATAAGTACTTGTCAGGGACGTATCGTCGAGTATCTTCATTCTTTCTTCAAAGTAGCGTACGGCACGCTCCATACCGCTCGTCGTTCTGACGGGCCCTATACATTCGGTGTTGATAGCTCTCAGCTCGTCTCGGAGAACGTTTGCACTCTTTCTGTCGAGGGTCTTGGTTGTGTTTTGAGCGTAGCTGATTCTCGTCAGAGCCGATCTGTCGGGCGCCTCACAGCTTTGATTTACGCTTTCTGCCGCGCGCTTTCCGAATACCAGACACTCGAGCATGGAGTTTGAAGCGAGACGGTTTGCACCGTGAACGCCCGTGCAGGCGCACTCTCCTATCGCGTATAGTCCTTCGACGTTCGTCTTTGCATCAAGGTCCGTCTTTATACCGCCCATATGATAGTGCTGTGCAGGATGCACGGGAATGAGATCCGAGGTGAGATTTACGTTGTTATCTCGGCATTTTCCGTAGATAGTAGGGAAACGCTCCGAGAAAAATTCTCGGCTCATACTGCTGACGTCAAGAAACGCGCATCTGTATGGATTTTTCCTCAGCTCCTTTAAAATAAAGCGAGTCACGATATCACGCGGAGCGAGATCCTTTAGCGGATGCTTGTCCGCCATGAACGCCTCGCCCTTGTAGTTTTTGAGTATTCCGCCCTCACCGCGTACCGCCTCCGAGATCAAAAAGAGCCTGTCTGGGTTTTCATCCGTCATGAGAGTGGTAGGGTGGAACTGTATAAATTCAAGGTTACTTACCTCCGCTCCCGCTCTGTAAGCGGCTGCAATACCGTCGCCTACCGCACCTCGGGGATTAGTCGTGTGAGAGAAATTGTATCCGATACCGCCGGTTGCGAGTATGACGTTGGGAGTGAGGATGAAACAGAGTCCCTCGTTTTCCACGTCGACGACGGCTCCTACCGTCTTGTTGTCCTCCGTTACTATATCAACGAGAGTGGTACGGAACATAAAATCGAGATTTTTTCTCTCAAGAGCGACCTGCCCAAGACGTCTGGTACATTCTCTGCCCGTAGCGTCTCCTCCACAGTGAACTATCCTTCTGCGGTTGTGACCTCCCTCGCGGGTGATGCACAGCTCACCGTCCGGATCGGTATCAAAGGGGACGTTCAGCTCCACCATTTCCTTGATGTTTTCCGTGCTTTCGCTGACGAGCATACGTACGGCGTCCTCGTCGCAAAGACCTGCACCCGCTTTGAGAGTATCTGCAACGTGGCTGTCCACGTCGTCTTCGGGGGAGATGACGGCAGCAATACCGCCCTGCGCGAGCCACGAGCTTGCACATTCTATATCCGTTTTCGTCACGACAAGACATCTTTTGCTTGTTGAGACGTGTATAGCTGAGTATAGACCTGCCAGTCCCGTACCGACTATCAGAACGTCAGTTTCCTTTATCGGTAGTTTTTGAAGGTCAAAATCTGTTAGATAACGGCGCATATAGATCCGCTTCCTTTCAAAAAAAGAGAAGATAAGTTTTATCTGTCAATGGTGAATTTAAGGCTTATATCGAGAGAACGAACGGAGTGAGTCAGAGCACCGATGCTGATTATATCGACGCCCGTACAAGCTACCTCGTACAGATCCTTGTCTCCCATATTTCCCGATGCCTCGGTCTTGGCTCTTCCGCCGACTATTCTGACCGCTTCCTTCATATCCTCGCAGGACATATTGTCAAGCATAATGATATCGGCACCAGCCTCGAGTGCTTCTCTTAGCTGATCGAAGTTTTCTATCTCTACTTCTATCTTGAGCGTGTGCGGTGCGTTCTTTCTTGCGCGGGCAACCGCATTGGTGATACCGCCTGCCGCAACGATGTGGTTGTCTTTAATGAGGATACCGTCTGCAAGATTGAAACGGTGATTCGATCCGCCGCCGACGCGGACAGCGTATTTTTCAAGAACGCGAAGTCCGGGCGTCGTCTTTCTCGTATCAGCGATAACGGCGTTGGTGCCCTCTATCTTCTTTACACATTCTCTGGTACGGGTAGCTGTGCCGGAGAGTCTTTGCATAAGGTTGAGTCCTATTCTCTCGCCCGTGAGCAAGGTGATGGCGTTACCCTTTACCTCGGCGATGATATCTCCTACCTTTATCTCGTCTCCGTCCTTTTTGTGAGCGATAAACTCAACGCCCGAGTCCAGCTTTTCATATACGCGCTTTGCAATATCGATACCGCAGAGGATACCGTCTTCCTTTGCAATATATCTTCCGTGGGCGCATGCGTCCTCCGAGATAGTGGTCAGAGTGGTTATATCACCAGTGCCTACGTCCTCCTCGAGCGCTCTGTCAATGAGAGCGTCTACCGAAGCACAAAATCCGAGATTGTTCATATTGATCCTCCAAAAAAGTAATTTCTTGTCTTTATCGAGCGGTGTATCGTCGTTTTTTGACATAATGACCGAGTATAAAACTCTATTCATAGATAAGTATAGCATACACTTAACTAAAAGGCAATATTTACGTCAATATTAATTTACAAGCAGTGCACTTGATTTGAGTAAAGGATGATAGTATAATGCTTTTAGAACGACGAGATAGGAAAGGCAGTGATGAAAGCAAATGAATAAAGATAACAACGATAAATATTTTCGAGCGTCACTGTACGTCGGATCTTTGTTGATATGTGCCGTTATCGGCGTGGCATTGGCGTTTAAAGCGGAAGGGGTAATAAACGCCGTCGGATACGTCGTAAACGCCGTGCATCCCGTTGGCATAGGTGCGCTGATCGCGTATCTGCTTCTTCCTGCGGCGAGTACGTTTGAAAGCAAGATATACGCGAAAATACTAAAAGGGGCGTCTGCGCGCACTCTTAGACTCGTATCCGTGATATCGGTGTTCGTAATTCTCGTCGTATTCGTATCGCTCGTTTCGTTTTTGCTCATTCCTCAGCTGCTGTCAAATTACAGCGAGCTTGCCGCAAATGCGCAGAGGTACGTTCACTTCGCAGAGGAATTTGCAAACGACGTTATATCCCGCCTTGGTGTATTCGGAGATAAAAATACCCTCTCAGAGCTACTCGGCGGCGTTGAGCTTGAGGAATTTATAGGTTCGCTCATCGTCGATTCCTTCCTTTTGGCTGATAAATTCGTATCCGGAGTTGCGAGTGTTGCGGGCGGGATCATCAGCTTGATCAAGAACACCGTGTATTCCCTTATCTGTGCTTTCGGTATAATGCTGTACTCGGGAAAGATATCCAGTTTCTTTTACGAAACGTCAAAAGTGCTCTTCGGAGAAAAAAAGACCGATTCATTGCGTGCCGTGCTCAGAATCGCGGATCGAGCGTTTGGAGGTTTTTTCTCGGGAAAGCTCTTCGAGTCGTTGCTGATAGGTCTTATATCTCTCGTTATCTTTTACGTTTTTGGTATGCCTTATCCGCCGCTCCTTGCGGTAATACTCGGATTTTTCAATCTCATTCCGTATTTCGGCTCGGTGTTTTCCGCTCTTATCGGAGGGGTGATCGTATTCGTTGCAGATCCGCCGATGCTCGTTTGGTTTATCGTTATAGATCTTTTGACCGAGCAGTTTGACGCTAATATCTTAGCCCCAAGAGTACTCGGAAATACGGTAGGGCTTCATCCGTTGTTGATCATCGTATCCATCACGGTCATGGGCTCTCTTTTCGGAATAATAGGACTCGTCATCGGCGTGCCCGTCGCGGCACTCGTAGTCGAGGCGGTGCGGCATTTTTGCGCCGTCAGAGAAAATAACACCGCGCCTCTCTCGGATACGGACGAGGCGTTAGTCGGAGAGGAGGAGTAAAGATGAAAAAAGAAAACGGCAACTACCGCCGCTTGTTCTGGTATTCTCTTGCCGTGATAGCGGCAGTATCTGTATTTTTGTGCATCATACTGAACCTCTCCTATGTAAAAGATCTCGTGATACGGTTCTTTATCGCGCTCAAACCCATCTTTTACGCACTTGCGATAGTGTTTTGCGTCAGCGGTACGGTAAACGTGTTTGAGTCCTTCTTCTTGCGGTATCTGTCAAAGAACAAAAAGCAGAGAAAGCTATCGCGCGTGCTCGGCGTGGTACTCGGATATCTGACTTTCTTGCTCGTTATCATGGCTCTGCTTGTGATAGTTATTCTTCCGCTCGTGCGCTCGTATCCCGATATACAAAACAGCATCCCCGCCTATATAGAGGGAGCGAGAGGGTGGATAGAGAGGACGATTGACAAGATAGTCTTTCTCTCGGGGCAGAGCGAAAGAATAATGGAGTACATCGACCGCTCGCTTGATATCTCGTACGAGAGCATAAGCACCATCGCTCCTATGATAGTCGGAGCTGCAAACAAGATCATATCCGAGGCGTCGAATATGTTGCTCGGACTTATAATCTCAATTTATATCGTGTGTTCGCGAGAATATATAAGAAAAGTAAAGAAGAGACTCACCGCGGCGTTTTTACCGGAGCAGAAGGTCGTGTCCTTTGAGAGATATATGATGCACGTCCACTCGTATTTTGCCGATTTCTTTTCGGGGCGTCTTTTGTATTCTCTTATCGTTGGGATAGTATTTTACGTCGTGCTTTGGGTAATGGGCGTGCCGCTCTATTCCTTTATTTCGATAATGACGGGAGCGCTGGTATTTGTGCCCGTCGTCGGCACAGTTTCAGCGTTCGGTATTTCCGTATTTTTGGTATTTATTACCGCTTACGAGCTTGTCGGATGGTATATACTCGTCTACGTTGTCTTGATGCTCTTGGGATATATCTTTTTGCAAAAGTATATTATGAAGGAAAAAGTGCGAGTGTCGGTAACTTCGGCTCTTATATCGGTGATGATAATCGGTGGGCTATTCGGCACGATAGGAACTGTCATGGCAGTCCCCGTCTTTTTGAGCGTTAAGCTGCTCTTTTTGAATTTTATAGCGAAACGGGAAAAAATGAAAAGCTCGGACGCTGAATAATGAAAATAACGGCACGTTATCGGTTGGGATAACGTGCCGTTACTTTTTGCCGTATTTAAAAAGGAACGTCGCTTGAAAAAGCCGTCCGATCATTTAGAAAAACAGACCTACCCGACGGTACGGTTTTGCGTGCTTTGCGCAACGTAGCCCTCGTATTCCTCGGCTGTTTGCCGTGTAGCTCCGCCGTCAAGCGCCACACCGAGTCCAAAGCTGACGGATATAGCGTTGTTGACCTCGTTCATAGTGGAGTCGTCGAGATGTCCCATACGCTCCTTTAGGCGCTTTTTGTCTATGGTACGTATCTGCTCGAGCAGAATCACCGAGTCCTTGGTCAATCCGACGTCTTTGGCGGGGATATCTATGTGAGTGGGGAGCTTTGCTTTTGAGAGCTTGCTCGTTATGGCGGCGGCTATAACCGTTGGAGAATATTTGTTGCCGACGTCGTTTTGAACTATCAATACCGGACGCAGCCCGCCCTGTTCCGAGCCGATAACGGGACTGAGATCGGCATAGAAGATATCCCCGCGTCTTACGTTGTTTATTTTATCCTCGTACATTTGAATCCTCACACATCGTATTTTATGCATCCTTTGCCGTGCATAGATAGTTTTTCCCGTTACGGAGGATTTATAATCACCAAACGGCAGGGAAGAAGAAAAAAGCGTACAACATTTATCGACCGCTCGTGCATATCGTCCCTGCTATCAATATATTAACCTTCCCGCGCGATGTGACGATAAAAAACAAAGACACGGCAAAGCGTTGTACTTTACCGTGTCCTTTTTATATCGTATTCTTTGTTGCGGGATATCCTCAGGCGAGCATATCTTCCATATTGAAGTAACCGCGCTCTTTGTCCGAGACGTAAATTGCCGCGCTGACGGCACCCTTTGCAAATACCTCTCTTGAAAAAGCGGAGTGGTGGATGCGGAGCACCTCGTCCTGACCTGCGAAAACGATCTCGTGCTCACCTACGATGCTTCCACCGCGCAGAGAGTGTATGCCGATCTCGTTTTTGCTTCTTTGTTTGCGGGTGAGATGTCTGTCGTAGACGTATTCGCTCTCTGAGTCGAGCGTGTCTCTTACCGCGTCTGCTATCATAAGAGCCGTACCCGAGGGGGCGTCGAGCTTTTTGTTGTGATGCTCCTCGATTATCTCTATATCAAACGAGCCACCGAGGATGGACGCAGCTTTCTTTGAGAGGGCGATCATCAGATTTATTCCGATAGACATATTGCGGGAATAGAATATTGCAACGCTTTCCGAGCACTGCTCGATATACGCCGTTTCTTGTTCCGTATGTCCCGTCGTTGCGATAACGGCAGGGATCTTGCGGCTGCAAGCGTAACCAAGAACGTCGTAGATCGCGGCGTGATTTGAAAAGTCGATGATCACGTCAGCTTCCTCCGTTATATCCTCAAAACGCTGATAAACGGGAAAGGGAAGTGAAGCACCCGCGGCGTTGATATCAACTCCGCAGACTACCTCGGCTCTCGGATCTGCCCCGATCGTCTCGCAGACGGCTTTTCCCATTCTGCCGAGAATTCCCGATATGATAACTTTCTTTTTCATAAAGCGTATCTCCAAAAAAGTCGAGTCTTATATTATTCCGTGTGCCTTGAGCACTGCCTCGAGCTTCGCTCTGTTTGCGTCTTCCATCTCGCAGAGAGGAGCGCGCATATCGAGAGAGCACTTGCCCATAAGATGCATTGCCGTCTTTACGGGAATGGGGTTGACCTCACAGAAAAGGGTGTTGATGAGATCGAGATATTTGAGCTGCATAGCGGCGCTTTCCTTTACCTTACCGTTGAAGTAAAGCTCACATATATCGTGCGTCTGGTCGGGCAGAACGTTTGAAAGTACGGAAATGACGCCCTTTCCTCCGAGAGAGAGTATGGGGACGATCTGGTCGTCGTTACCGCTGTAAATAGCCAGCTTGTCTGCGCACACTGCCGCGATCTCGGCAATAGCGGAAATGTTACCGCTTGCTTCCTTCGTAGCTACGATGTTTTCGTGCTCGCACAGCTCACGGTAGACCGAGAGGGGAATGTTACATCCCGTACGAGAGGGAACGTTGTAGAGTATCGAGGGGATATTTACGTTGTCCGCAACGGTAGAAAAGTGCTTGATAAGGCCCTTGGGCGTTGCTTTGTTATAGTAGGGGGTGACGAGCAGAAGTGCATCTGCTCCTGCCGCTTCCGCTTCCTTTGAGAGCCACAGCGAGTAGTCGGTGTCGTTTGATCCCGTTCCCGCGATGATGGGCTTTCTGCCTGCCGCTCTTTCTGCCGCAAAGCGAATAGCCTCTACGTGCTCCTCGTCCGTGAGAGTTGACGCTTCACCCGTCGTTCCGCATATAACAAGGGCATCCGTCTTTGACGCGAGCTGCCAGTCTATGAGCTTTCCGAAAGCGTCGTAGTCTATTCCGTTTTCGTTAAAAGGAGTTACCAGCGCAACTCCGCTTCCTGTGAATACAGTTTTCTTCATTTCTTTTCTCTTTTCTCCTTACGTATTGGCGAAAAAATAACCGACGCAGTGTCGGTTACCTGAAAAATAAGCAATACAAAATACAGACTTATATCTTCAGATAGCTCTCCACCATAGCTTATTTGCTCTGATGACAGTCGTACGGATATTCTCCGCAAAACCAGCTACGCGACCGCCGCTGTCGTCGTGGCTTCGGCGCTGTTGCCTTTCCCCTTGTGTTGCGATATACGGCTATCAGGCACAGGGTACTTTTCAATCGAGCGCACCTCTATCAATTTGCAAATCTATCATATCATACGAGTCCTTGTTTGTCAATAAAAATTGAAGCTATTTTTTTCATCACTTTTTTGCTTGAAACGAGCACTTTTTCGTGTTATTATTCGTATAGGGACGATTGTCGTCACTTGACTCAAAAATCTGTTCCTAATTGTACAAATAGTACTAAAAAGTGCATTGTAAACGCTCGTGTGTGTGTTATACTTGCATTGTAGACTACGATATTTATAGCATATGGAGGTATTAACTATGCTTAAGGATAAAAAGATACTCGTCGTAGGTGCCAGCAGAGGTATCGGTGAGGCTATTGCTCTTGCTTACGTAAAAGAGGGCGCACAGGTAGTTATTACGGGAAGAAAGGCAGAGACTCTCATCCCCGTAGTTGAAAAGCTCAAAGAATATTGCCCGACGGCAGATTATATCGTGTGGGACGTTTCCGAAGTAGCAAAGGCTCCCGAAGTTATAAAGCAAGCATCCGAAATGATGGGCGGACTTGACGTTATTCTTCACAACGCAGGCGTCCTTGACTATCAGAAATTCCTTGAGGTAAAGGAAGAGGCGTGGGACAAGGTATTCGATATCAACGTCAAGGGTGCATATTTCTGCGCTCAGGCTGCGGCTAATTTCTTCCTCGAGACGAAGGCTGATATGGAGATCAAGGGTAAGGTCATCATCATCAGCTCCGAGACGGGACATCAGCCCTATCCGCTGCCTTACGGAATTTCAAAGTGGGCAGTTATGGGTATGTGCCAGGGACTTGCAAAGCATCTCTTCCACCGTGGAATAATTATACAGAATATTGCTCCCGGTCCCGTTACTACCGAGATGATGGGATGGAGCGAAGGAAAGTCAGACGCGTGGGGCAGTGCGTTCACTCGTATGGCTCATCCCGATGAGGTAGCAGATCTTGCGGTATTCCTCGCATCCGATAAGAGTAACAGAATAGCGGGTCAGCCGATCTACATCAACGGCGGACTTAACTGCTGAAAAGGAGATAATATATGAGGCAGGAAGCAATAGACAGAATAAACCGAATACATGAGTGTTATATGCAGACCCCCGTTTTCAAGGATTGGGTAGGATTTACCCGCGTGCGCAGACAGGGTCTTAACTTTATGCGTGCACTTAAAAATAACGGTCATTTGTATTCGACCAGACTCAGAAGAGCGTATGCCGAGGCGGCTATCCTTGATAATATGCAGCCCGTTATATACGACGACGAGCTGCTCGTCGGTCTTCCCGACGTTTCACCTCTTACAGAGGAGGAGCAGAAGGAATTTGATATGCTCGCTGACGGAATGAAGTTTGGCCCCAGAGGCGCTGCCGTTGCGGCAGACCACATGGCACTCGACTACGGCAAGCTCGTTCGACTTGGAGCCAGAGGACTTCTTGACGAGGTAAATTGCAGAGCAAACGCGCTTGATATGAATCTTCCCGAAAGCATCGACAAGTGCGAATTTTACGATTGCTGTCGCGTTGAGCTTGAAGCGTTGATACGCCTCTCCCATAGATACGCCGATCATGCAAGAGAGCTTGCAAAGACGGCAAAGACGGAGCAGAGACGTGCGGAGCTTCTTGAAATAGCCGACATTATGGATCACGTGCCCGAGCATCCCGCTCGCACCTTCAGAGAGGGACTTCAGTCTATACATTTCTACAACTTCACGATGTGGGGACTTTACTATTTCGGTCGCGTTGACAGATATCTCATTGACCTTTACAGAGCCGATATTGAGGCAGGCAGATTAACGCGTGACGATGCAATAGAGCTTTACGCATGCTTCTTGTTGCTCCCCGAGGCCTACATTCTTCCTAACGTAGCGCTTGACGCTATGGTCGGCGGTACTACTCCCGAGGGAAAGACGGTAGAAAACGAGCTTACTCACATCTGTATCGAGGCTATCGAATATGCGAGAAGTGCAAACGGAAAGGTCAGCCTTGCCGTTACCGACGACATGAGCGACGAGCTTCTTAAAAAGGCGATCAGACTTAACGGTATGGGTTGCGCACAGCCTGCTCTTTTCAACGACAAGGTAGTCGTTGAGGGCTTCTTGCGCGTAGGTATGCCTCACTGTGACGCTCATGATTACTGTAATACGGGATGCGTTGAGGTAACTCCCGTCGGCAAGAGCGGTATTCACGTCGTTTCTCCCTATCACAATCTGGCCGCTATGCTTCTTCAGACGATGAAGGAAGCAAAGGACGCACCGACGATGGAGAAATTCTACGAGGCGTTTGAAAAGAGATTGCAGTTTGAGATAACGAGCAGAAATATCGGTATCAATCGTGCGCAGATGGAAAGAGCAAGAAACGGACACGAGTCCGCTCGTGCTTCATGTCTTATCGACGACTGTCTTAAGAGAGGAAAGGCGTGTGACGCAGGCGGAGCTATCTACAACTACGTTGAGCCTAACTTCCTCGGATTTTCCAACGTCGTTGACTCTTTCTCAACGATAGAAACTCTCGTTTACGAGAAGGGTGAATACACCATCGAGCAGCTTATCGAAATACTCGAAAAGAACTACGAGGGCAACGAAGTCCTCCGTCAGAAGATCATAAAGAAGGTACCTCACTACGGAACGGACGATCCGTACACCAACGCTATCGCTATTCGTCTTTCGGATATGATACTGAAATGCTGTAAGGGACAGCGCACGTACAGAGATTCCTTCCTCGTGCCCGGTGCATTCTCATATTGGGAGCATGCAACTCACGGAAAGCGCACTCCCGCAACTCCCGACGGACGTCTTGCAGCTTATCCTCTCGCATCCGGATCGAGCCCCGTACAGGGAAGAGAGACCGAGGGCCCGACGGCTGCCGTCAATAGCGTACTTAGCTGGGATCACAGGAACTTTATCGGCGGCATTGCGGTAAATCTCAAGTTCTCCCCCGATTCTATGAGCGGTGATAACGTAGACAAGATGCTTGAATTCGTCCGCGCGTTTATGGACAAGGGAGGCTTCCAGCTTCAGCTTAATGCTGTAAGCCGCGAGACGTTGCTTGATGCAAGAGAGCATCCCGAAAATTACCGTGACCTCCTCGTTCGCGTAGGTGGATTCTCGGCTTACTTTACCAAGCTTTCACCTGAAATGCAACAGGAGATCATAGATAGAAATGAGCATACCATCTGATGTTTTGGGATGTGTGTTTGACATCCAGCGCTTTTCGATTCACGACGGCCCGGGTATAAGAACGAACGTGTTCTTAAAGGGGTGTCCTCTCAGCTGCGCCTGGTGTCACAACCCGGAATCCTGGAAAAGAGAGCCGGAGTTATCCTACCTACCCACTCCATGCATCGGATGCGGAGAGTGTGTCAAGGTCTGTCCTCACGGAGCTCACAAGGTAGAGGACGGGGTGCATACGTTTGACAGAAGCAAGTGCCAAAGATGCTTTAAGTGTACTGACGCTTGTCCTACCGAGGCGGTAAGCAAGATTGGCAAGTATATGAGCGTCTCTGAGGTGCTCAAAGCCGTTTTGCGTGACAAGGATTTTTATAAAAACGACGGCGGTATGACCGTATCGGGCGGTGAGCCGTTTTACAATATGGAATTTCTCACCGCACTCGTTGTGGCGGCAAAAGAGGCGGGACTGCACGTTTGTGTAGAGACCTCGGGTGCCGCGAGGACGGAGGATATGATATCGCTCATCCCGTATATCGATCTGTTTCTCTTTGATTGCAAGCTCGCAACGGGAGAGGAGCACAAACGATATATAGGTAACGACGGTACTCATATGAGAGACAATCTGCTTGCACTTGACGCGGCGGGAGCAAAGACGGTGCTTCGCTGTCCTATCATTCCCGGAGTGAGCGACAACAGAGAGCATTTTGAGTATATACTCTCGCTTTCAAAACAGCTTTCGGGACTTTGTCAGATAGATATTGAGCCTTATCATACTATCGGAATGTCAAAGGCGTATTCGATAGGCGACGAGCCTCACTTTTCTTGCGACGGTTTTAACCAGACCGCCTTTAAGGAACGTATAAAAGCCGAGCTTATGCCCATTCTGCAAAACGGAACCGACGTAAAAGTAACGATATAGACTTTACGATAATTCTCATAAGGATGTTGGATTCCTCCTTGTAGGGGTCGACGTCCTCGGCGACCCATTAAGACCCAAAATTGATCCACAGAAAACAAAGAGATAACCCCGACAGATTTTAAAGTCTGTCGGGGTTTATTTTATTCTGTTAGATAAATTTGGATTGTCTTATTCAATTTCTGTACGGATAGTAAATACATTAGGAAGATTGAAAATATCCTTTTTCAAGAACAGTGGGTAAAAATACTCATCTTTCAATCTTTCAAACCCTAACCATTCAAAGGTGTGGGTGCGGTGACCTTCATTTGATGTGAATTGTTCTCCTCTTGTCAATAAGTCCGTATCTGTAATATCCATTAAGAAGTAGATGCATAGTTCGTGATAATTAAGATTGTCGACATCTTCCGAAAAAAACGCTTGATTTAACCAAAGCGGACGTACAATCTTAGGTGTAACGTCCAATTCCTCTTGAATCTCTCTAATAACGGCATTTTCCGCAGTTTCACCAATTGCAACTCTTCCGCCGGGCAGATAGTAATATGGCGATCT
>JAZQXE010000007.1:0-4961 GCA_045632705.1 Eubacteriales bacterium
TCGTTACTAATACCCCCATAACGCATATAAGATGTACTATTCCGGTTATTATTTTTTTAATCATCTGTTCTTCTCCGTATCATATTGGTAAAACAAAAGTGTACAACCAACATAAGCCCGTCTGCATCGTACTCGTATGCGACGCTCTTTCCGCTGCCCGACAGAGACGTGAGTCTCCTGCCCATGCTCCAACCGAGACTATCCCAACAAACTGCCGTTTGTCCCCAAAAGGCGATGCTTGCTGGTAGTTTGTAAGATTAATGCTGACTATGCAAGTGATTTCGCAAGCCATTCCAACAATAGATACACAATAATACAATAAGAGCGATTGATATTATTATCCAAATAATGTATGTTCTCCAGTAACCGTCATCTAGACCATCAACTAACAATGACATTACTACAATAAAATCATATATCATATATAGGAGTGACAAACTCGGCAAAACGACATGCTGCCGTCTAACAGAAAGCGCCGATAAGAGCAATAATACGCAAATCAATATGCTAAAAAGAATTAGATAGTATCGCTTTTCTATAAAGGCAACAGCTGTAAGCCGAACTGCAGAAAAAGAACTAATGGGAATCTGGATTGGTAGCCAATACATGACAAATACATTAATTAGTGAAACAGTAGATACAATTGTAAGTAATACCGTTAGACATTTTGTACTATACTTCAGCATATTATCACCGCCCAACCTCATCATAATACAGAATTTTATTTTTGTCAAGACGTGCTTTAGGTAAATGCTTCTTTGGTAAAAAGCTCCGATACCGATAAAACGGGGGAACCTTTTTTGAAAAAAGGTTCCCCCGTTTCTATTCTGATTTTCTCTTCAACTGCGGTATTCACGCGGTTGCTTTTTTCTTTTTGAACACGAAGAAGAGCGTTGCCGCGGCGGCTGCGAGCAGAGCTGCTACTGCGCCGATGATGATGCCGAGCGAGAGCGATGAAGACTCCGAATACGAGTCGACAAACGGCTCGACGTCGTCAAACTCCGCGTCGTAGGGTGCATCGGCGGGCGGTGTATATTCTACGTTGCCCGAGGAAGTGAAGCCGCTGATACGCGAGCTGACCGTCATAGGATTGGCGCTGATAGTAAACACCGTATCGACGGGGCGCGGGTCCTCTATCGTCGGATAGTCGTCTACCCATTCAAGAGGCTGGATGTAGAGACGTCTCATCGTGTAAGCGGTGTTGGTATATTTCTTTGCATGGTAGACTGCCCAAATCTGACTGCCGTCGGGGGAGGTGGTAAACACCATTGCACCCGGGGAGTAGACTCTGGTCGAGTAATCAACGAAATGTATCGGCTCGGGCATCTTTTCCCACTTTGACGGGTCGTTGAGACGGTCGTTTTCGTCTCCTTTGAATTTAAGCACTCCCGTGCAGTACTCCTGACCTCTGGTGTGTCCCGCAGCATAAGCGAGATAGAGGGTTCCGTTCGGAGATATGAGCGGGAACGGCCCTTCAAGGATCTTGTGATCCTCAAAATCGGTCGTGGGAGTCGCTATAACGGTGCTTCTTCCCTCAAAGGAGGTCGGGGAGGACATCTTGGTCACGAAGAGCTTTTGCTGATGTCCGTTTCTGTCGGATGCACGGTGAAAGCCTCCGCAAACGAGATATCTCTGTGAGCCGTAGTCGATAATTCTGGGGCTGAGGTATATCTCTACCTCCTCCTCGTAGTTATCTATCACTCCGTAGAAGGTGTAAGGATCGGTCGGAGACTCACCGCCCACCCAGACGTAAGGAAGACGTTTTGCCGAATCGGCAGAGTCCTTTGCGCAGGTCGCGTACATATACCACTTTCCGTCAAGCTTGTAAAGCTGAGGCGCCCAGATACTGTTGATATCCGTTCCCTTGCCGTCCATGGCGCTGGTCCATACGAGGTAAGGGTCACTCCTGCCAACGTCGCAGAGGTTTGCGGCTCTGGTCATATATATCGCCTGTTTTCCGTTATAAGTTCCCGCGTAGCTGTAATAGTAGAAGCCGTCGTCAGCGTAAATGACCGAGGGATCGGCGTAGCCTGCAACGGGGTTGGTAAATTCTATCTCACCGCTGACCGCGTCGTCAAAGTGAAGATCGAGATTGGTATTTATAACGCTCGTGCAGTTTCCGGCGATGCCGCTCGTGCCCTTGATAGACGCTACGCGGTCGAAGTTACCGCCGTAGACGTTGAGCGTGTACGTACCGTCAAAGTTATACTTGTTATCCTTTGAGGCGTCGAGGTTACCGGCAAACGTGCCGCCCCAGATATTCACCGTAACATCACCTCGTACGGTGCCGTTTCCTGCAGTTATCGATGGGGAGTTGTTTGCAAGTGCGAAGACGGGACACATAAATTCCCCGCCCCAAATATTGAGTACGGCGTCACCGACAAGGTCATTGTTTCCGTTGAGCGCGACCATCTTTTCAAATCTACCGCCGTAGATGTTGAGCGTGATATTTCCGTTTATCGTGATCAGACTGTTCGAGTTTCCGCTCGTACGGTAGTTACCGCCGAGCACCATATAGTAGTTACCCGAGCGGATAGTGACGTCGGTGCTCTTGTTTCCGCCGTATCCCGTACCCGTTGCATAGATACCGCCGTAAACGGAGATGGGATATTCTACTCCCCTTCCCTCAAATACGGTGCATCTGACGTGCTCTCCAAACTCGACCGAGTTTGAGTGAGCGGCAACGTAGGTGTTGTTCTCTGCCGCGAAAAATTCTATATGATCGACGAGCGTATCAGCACGAAGCGACAAGCCGTCGCTCATTACGATACGCGCACCGCTCGAAACGGAATAGTCGCATCCGCCTCCGAGCGAGGTCAATACGACCTTTCCCTTTGATGAAACAGACGTGACGCCGTCAAGGGTATATTCACCCATAACGACTATTCTGCCACCCTCGTCTCCGAGGAGCTTTGCCGCGTCCGAGAGACTCGCCGAGGGTGCGAGAGGACTGCTTCCGTCTCCCTCTCCGCCGTCCGCTACGAAAACGGTCTGCACTGCCGACAGGTCTCTCAGAGCTCCCGCATACGAAGGAGCACAGGATGCGACTACGCGCTCCGCTCCCGTCGTGTCGATGCTCGGCATTTTATAGTAAGTACCGCCCCAGATACCGACGTCAAACTCACCGCCGACGCTGTTTTTACGCGCCGCACCGATAGTTTCGACGTAAACGGCACCTCCCGTGACCGAAACGCCGACGGAGTCCGTCGAGCCCTTTTCACTCGCCCAGACGTCCGCCTCGATATGACCGCCGTTTATAAGGACGCTTGCGGTTCCTTTCGTCTTGACGGGGCCTGCTCCGTAGATCGAGCCTGTGTAGCGTCCGCCGTTTATGACGACGGCAGTGCCCTCTTCCGACATACCGCCTCGGACGGTAAGGTAGGTTCCGCTATTAAGCGTTATCGTGTGCTTTTCCTGCGCGTCGCCTCCGCTGACTATCAGAGGCCCGTCGACCTTGACGTCTCCTCCGACGAGCTTTTTGTCGGGAGCGGAATAGCTCTCGATCTCGGCACCTATAACGAGATCATGGCCGCCCGCGCATATCTCACTTCCCGTTTTCGCAGAAACGGAAAGATACTCTATTCTCGTATCCGAGCCGAGCGTGAGCTTTCCGTCAAGCTCGAGCTTCGCCTTGCCCGAATAGTCCTGCGCACCGAGTTTGCCCGTTATCACGACGTCTCCTCCAATATCGGAAAACTCCGTATCGGTCACCTTGACCGCGTTTTGCAGGATTATTCTGCCGCCGCACTCGGAGAGAAGATCCGCTGCCGCACCGAGCGTTTTGAGGGGGGCTTCCTTCGTTCCCGCAGCGTCGTCCGAGCCGTTTGAGCTGACGTAGACGTTCTTGCTAAAACCGTTAAGATAAGGTTCAAGTGCGGATGGCGCGTCGATATACGCTGTTCCGTCAACTCCCGCCGCACTTATAGCCGAGAGGAAGGACGAGAACTTGGCGCTGTTTACCGTAAGAGAAAAGTCACCGTCAAGGAAGTTGGTCGGCTCCTGGAGCGCGCATATCTCAATGCCCTTGAATTCTCCTCCGTTTACGACCATCTCAACGTTGCCCTGGTGGCCCGCGATCCTGCGCGAGCCGTTCATTCCGGGTCTGCCGATAGCGTAGAAGGAGCTGTTGAACTCTCCTCCGTTTATTTCAATATAAAGATCACCGAAAAGTCCCGCAAAGCCGACGCCTGCACAGACGTCGGAGGAGCTGCTGCCCGAGCCCGTTGCCGTGAACTTTCCTCCGTTTATGATAAGGCGCACGTCTCCGCAGACACCCATCTTGTCATCCTCGCCCGTACGCAGACATCCTGCGTTTACGTAGTACCACGTACCCGAGTCTATCTGTATGGTATAGTCAAAGAACTGTGAGTTTTTGACCGTTATAGAGTTGTCGGTAAGATACGTTCCTCCGAGAATGACGGGAGCTCTGCCCGATGCGGAGGTGTTGATACCCTCTCCGAATCTGACGTTGTTTCCCTGACAGATTATCTTCGGGGAGGAGGTCTGCTCTATGTCTATATTCTCAAAAACCGTGTCACCGTTTATATACATATCGCATCCGAGTGCAAGTTTTGCCGATGCGGTGCTCCTGTAATCCACTCCGTCGTAGACGCTTGTGATAGTTACCTTGCCCGCGTTTTTCGGCAGCTTCGCCTCGTCGGTGAAATTGATAGAAAACGGTGCACATACGACGACCGTTCCGTCTCCTCCTATCTTGCGGTAAGCCGCGTCGAGCGTCTTTACGGGAGCGGAAGCGTCAAGACCGCTGTTTGAGTCCTTTCCCTTGGAGCTGACGAATACTACGCTCTGCGAATCCGCAAACACGGTGCCTGCCGCAAATACGAGCGCGCCGAGCGCACAAGCAGAAAGAAGCATCAAAATTATCCTCTTAACTTTCATATTTTATCTCCGTACTGTAAAAATTCACCCCGCAGCCGATATTACGGATGCGGGGCGAAGTG
>JAZQXE010000008.1:0-11050 GCA_045632705.1 Eubacteriales bacterium
CTTGCGGCTACCGATAAAACAAACAGGTTGGCGGTAGGGGAGGGGCTTGCTCCTCCCGAAATCGCTGCCGATAAAACAAACAGGTTGGCGGTAGGGGAGGGGCTTGCTCCTCCCGAAATCACGGTTAAATTGAAACCTTGCGGTGAGGTTGTAAAAGATCAATTACAATTGATTGAATATCGATTTCCAAGTGTAACCATTGAAGATTATGTTATTATGCCCGACCATATCCATGCAGTTATCTTTCTGCATGAAAAGGCGGGAGGAGCAAGCCCCTCCCCTCTCTTGGATGATGGAGCGGGAGGAGCAAGCCCCTCCCCTACCTTGGATGATGTAGTTTGCGCGTTTAAGTCTTTAACTTCGCGTAGCTGCAAGCAAAAATTTGGAATAGAAAAAATGTTTCAGCGTTCCTCTGCCGAACATATTGTGCGTGATAGAGATGATTATAAAACACGCAGAAAGTATATCTATGAAAACCCAATGCGTTGGTACTACAAGCATTTGAAGACAGAAGAATAAGGGGTATGGGCTTTGCCCTGTGCCTTTGTAATACAATGGCGAAACCGGTTCTATACAAGAGGAGAGAATGATATGAATATAGTTGAGCATTATAATATGCTTATTGATGAAAATAATGACCCTGTATATGACACCGAACCCTTAAAGAAATATATGGATAAGTGGGACGGTCAAGTTTTTATTGATACAATGAAACTCGATAAAACAAAAACTGTTTTGGAAATCGGCGTTGGCACAGGTCGTCTTGCATTAAAAACCATACCACTCTGCAAAGAGTTTGTTGGCATTGATCTATCTCAAAAAACAATAGAGAGAGCTGCACATAATTTATCTCATTATCGAAATGCAGAACTCATATGTTCTGATTTTATGACCTGCGATTTTTGTACTTCCTTTGACGTTATATATTCCTCATTAACTTTTATGCACATCAAGGAAAAACAAAAAAGCATTAACAAAGTCTATTCTCTGTTGAACTCAAAAGGGTATTTTGTTTTATCCATTGATAAAAATCAAAGCGAGTATATAGATTATGGGGAAAGAAAAATCAAGATATACCCCGACAACCCTGACAATACAAAGGAGTATTTTATAAATTCCGGTCTAACATTATTAGATTGTATAGAAACAGAATTTGCATACATTCTTGTAGGATTAAAAGCATAGAAAAAAGCCGATAGATTCAAAACTGAATCTATCGGCTTTTAAACTTCCTTATGACAAGTAGCCCATTGAAGCGCCCTTTTTTTGTGTGATCGTATATTCGTCAGAGCAGATTAATACAGCTCGTACATGATCTCTTCGATCATTTCTTCCATACCGCCGCTAAGACCAATGATGAATCCTATGATAAAGCAGGCAAGGAAGAAAGCGATACCAACGATACCGCAGATGAGGCCTGCCTTAGCAAGACCGGAGAATGAAGCGTCAGCGCTCTTGTTCTTTCCAACGACTGCGAGTACGATTGCAGCGATTGCCAAAACGGGTACTATGTAAGCGCAGCATCCGCAGCAGTTAAACACGATACCGAGAATACCGCATACCAGAGATATGATACCGAATACGTCGGCACCCTTTTTCTTGTCATCGATAACGACGGGATCAACTGCGGGAGTAGCTGCTTCGGGAGCGTCGTTTACGTCGTTTTTGATCTCATTATTCTGATCAAACTGATTGTTATCCATTGTGTTAACCTCTTTCATTCTTTGTTCTGATAGTAAAATAACTAACGTAACAACTATAACATAACGCAAGACAAAAAACAAGTGGATTTGCGGTTTTTATTGCATTCTTTTACGGTGTGTGCTATAATTGCAGGAGAAAAAAGGGGGGAGGCAAAAAAATGACCTTGACGCCAAGAGAACAACGCATATCCTTTATCTCGGTTAACGGCAGCATCGTGATAATGGCTATTCTGTTTACTCTGTATTACAAGTATATCAGGGAGCTGCCGCAAAACGATTGCAGTATGGTCACGCTGATGGGGCTCTATTGTCCGTCCTGCGGTGGTACTCGTGCCGTGGCGGCGCTTTTCCGCTTTGACGTCATCGGCTCGTTTTTAAATAATCCCATCGTGCCCGCCGCTTTTGCTTATTTTGTCTACTACGAGGCGGTGAGCGTTTATTACCTCTTCAAAAAAGCAGAACGAAAGCTTCTGCTCAGCGTCCCCCTCGTCGTGTGGGCGTTGGCTTTGTGGGGTGCGTTTTTCGTCTTGAGAAACGTCCTGCTGGCATTCGGCATTGATATGCTTGGTGATATACTCGTCTGAAAACTAAAAAAGAGCAAACGCGAAAGGCTTTACTCCGTTCGCGTTTGCTCTTTTTGTTTGTAAATTGCGTCAATTTTCACCCGTTTCGGTGAGAGGGAAATACTCGCGGTATACCTCGTACGACTTTTTTATATTCGAGATGACGGCTTTGAGATTTTCTTCCGTTTTCAGTACGTTATACTTGTTGATGGCGTTGTGAGTCATTTCCACGCGGGTGTACAGTGCCATTATCGCGCGGCTGTCGGGGGATTGTACGTTCATATCTTTTGCGTAGTTTATCTGCCCCATGATATAGTCGTAATATATCGTCTCGTAGATGTCGCCCTCTCTGCCAGCTACCTCGTTTACCGTTGCGACGAGGGTGTTGAAGTAGTATGCATACATACGGTCGAAGCTGAACTTGAAGCATTCGTTTGATTTGTCCTGACAATCTATAACGAGGTCAAGCGAATGATCCTGAAATTTATCTTCTCTGTAAAACGACATTGTCAGAGGCTCAAAGCTATCCTTTTTCTGACAAGCGGAGAAGATACATACGAGCGCACACAAGAGCGCAAGTACTGCTGCGAGCTTTTTCATTTTTTTATACTCCTTTAGTGTATACCTTTGAGTAGATTATACCACGGCAACAGATAAAAATCAAGGGCGTTGTGATGTAGCTCCTTCAGAGGTTTTTCTCTTGCATCTCAAAAGATTATTTTTACGCTCGTACCCTTGCCAAGCTCGCTTTCAAGCTCCAGTTTGCCGTTGTGATACTGGACGGCGTGTTTGACTATCGATAATCCTAGTCCCGTACCTCCCGTTTCTTTTGAGTGGCTCTTGTCAACTCTGTAAAAACGCTCGAAAATTCGGCTATGGTGTTCGGGTGCTATGCCGATACCCGTATCCTTTATCAAGACTACGGTATGCCCGCCGTCTTTTTTTATGCTTATATTCACCTTGCCGCCGTCCTTGTTGTAGCGTATAGCGTTGTCGGTGAGATTGTAGATTATCTCGTAAATATATCGGCGCACTCCAAATATGGCGCACTGCTCACCGTCGAGGGTGAGCTCGACGTTTCTTTTTTGTGCGGACGGGAAGAGAACGTTGACGACCTCGTCTGCGACCTCGTTCAGCTCTACCGTTTCCATAGCGGGATCGTTGTTTTCATCAAGCTGGGAGAGGCGGATTATGTCGTTTATCAACGACACGAGCCGCGTTGCTTCATTTCTTATGTTGCAGACGAACCGAGCGGTATCTTCTTCTTTTACAAGTCCGCTCTCAAGCAGCTCTGCACTGCCGATGATAGATTGCAGAGGCGTTTTCAGCTCGTGGGATACGTTCGCGGTAAATTCCTTGCGGTTGCGCTCTGCAAACGCACGCTCTGATACGTCGAAAACCAGGATGAGCGCACCGAGCGTCTTGCCCTCCGATACTATTGGGTTTACCGTAAACTGATACTCTCTTCCGTCTCGCTCTTCGGTGTATTCTCCGTGGTTTCCGTCAAGTGCGTTCCAGACGGCGGCGTTCATTTTTCTCGTGCGGTCGACGAGTAGAAAATCCCTGCCCGTAATATCTTTTCTGACATTGAATATCTTTTTTGCGGAGGAGTTCATACTCAGCACCATACCGTGCTCGTCGAGAAGAACGAGTCCCTCGCTCATAGAGGATATTATTTGTTCGAATTCGTCGTTTTTTCTTCGCAGAGTCTCAACGTGCGACTTTATCTGCATGTGCTGTTTATGTATCTTTGACAGTATCGGAACGAGCTCCTCATACACTACGTTGTCCGTCGGATGTTCAAGGTCGAGCCGCATGAGCGGGTCTGTGACCTTTTTTGCCATATTGTAGGATAGCACCAGTGCCACGACGGCTGAAATAAGTATAATGGCGGAGATTGGGGGTAACATTCCGAGAATAAGCGCGTTGATGCTCAACTGACTTACCGAAATTCGCAATATACTGCCGTTTTCGAGTCTGAGAGCCTCGTAGAACGTCTTTTTAGTGAGGGTGGATGAGTTTCTCACGCTGCTTCCCGAGCCGTCTCTGATAGCTTCTACTATCTCTTCGCGGTCAGCGTGATTATCCATCTCATTCGCTTCTGCTTCGGTGTCGTATATTACTGTACCGTCCGCGCTTACTACTGTGAAACGAAAAACGGAGGAGTCGTAATTTTCAAAATATTCAACGCCTACATCGTTTACCGTATCCGCAACGAGAGATAACTCTGCCTTTAGCTGAGCTACCTGCGAGGAGTTGAAATAATCGTATAAAAAGCTCGTCGCAATACACAGGCTCGATAACAAAACGACCAGCGCTACCGTGAAAATATATCGGAATATTTTCTTTCTCATACCGTGGGCTCCAGTCTGTAACCGACACCGATGACCGTCTTTATCTGTCCGCCCGCAGCTCCGAGCTTTTGACGAAGTGTCTTAATATGCATATCAACGGTACGGGTTTCTCCGATGTAATCGGTACCCCATATCTCGCTCATAAGTTTATCTCTTGAAAAAACCAGGTTTGGATTTTTCATAAACAGCTTCAGAATAGCAAATTCTTTATGGGTAAGCTCTACCTTTTCACCGTCTGAGATCACTTTGTGCTCGTTTTCTTTTAACGTGATCTTACCGACTGTAATATCGGAGGCAGCTTCTTCTTTAACGGTGCGGCGGAGCACCGCTTTTACACGGGCAACCATTTCCATAACGCCAAACGGCTTTACGAGATAGTCGTCCGCACCCGAGTTAAGACCACCGATCTTATCCATCTCGGTACCTTTTGCGGTTGCCATAATTACCGGAATATCTTTATAAGCCACTTCGCTACGGAGTTTAGAAAGAACCTGTAGTCCATCCATTTCCGGCATCATAATATCAAGGACAATAAGATCCGGTATTTCGGTTTTTAAGGCTTGGAGCATAGAAACACCATCGGCAAAGCCACGTGCTTCAAAACCCGTCTGCTCTAAAGTATATACTTCAATATCACGTATAGTAGCGTCGTCGTCAACACACCAGATCATATTTTACACTCCTTTGGCAAGTTACGTTAAATATTATAATATATTCTTTCAAAAAAAGCAATTCCAAACGCACAAACGACCGCCGCGGCTTCTTGTGAAAACGGCGGCGGTCGTGGTTTTTCGTTTACACGAACGAGAGATATTTCTTCGTGTATTCGGTATAGTTTTCTTTGTACTGCTCGCTGTCGCTGCGCAGTGCCTTGAGAGATTCGTGCAGATTCATATTGCGATCTTTCAGATTGATAATGCAACCTGCAATATTAGAGCAATGATCTGAGACTCTCTCCATATTGCTGATGAGATCGCTCCATACGAATCCCACCTCGATCGCGCAGTTTCCGTCTCTGAGTCGGTCGATATGTCTTGAGCGTAACAGCTCCTTCATTCTGTCTATTACCTGTTCGAGCGGCTCTACGAGCATGGCGTTTTCCATATCGCCGTTTATAAAGGACTGATATGAAAGCTCAACTATTTCAAGAGTTGCGTCCGAGAGAGACTTGAGCTCCGCCTTTGCGCTATCCGAGAAGGAAATGCCCTTTTCGCGCATTTCTTCGGCAGAACGCAGGATATTTACAGCGTGGTCGGATATTCGTTCGAGATCTCCTATTGCTTTGAGAAGCATTGAAGCGGTAGCACCTTCGGTTTCGTTGAGTTGCTTCGTGCTCAGCTTGACGAGGTAGCTTCCGATGACGTCTTCAAGATGGTCGGTGTTGTCTTCAGCTTCTCTTATTGCCGCCGCCTTAGCTTTGTCGTATGAATACAGACACGCGATACTGTCTTTTAGAGCATAGGTGGATATTCTTGCCATATCGTAGGTCAGATTGTGCGCACATTCGAGTGCAATCGCGGGAGCTGCGAGAAGTCGGTCGTCAAGCTCCGACGCTTTTTCCGTCTGCTCGTTTTCCGGAATGAGCCTGTACGCGAGCTTTTCAAGGAGCCCGGACATAGGAAGTAACAACAGAGTGCACGCTATATTGAATACGGAATGTGCCGTCGCTATACCCGCGTAGTTTGCAGATTCGTTGAACAGGGCAGGGGAAAACGCCGCTCCGACGATAGCAAATCCGATGAGGCAGACGATAGTGCCGATGACGTTGAACGACAGATGTACGAGCGCTGCGCGACGAGCGTTTTTAGCAGTACCGACGGAGGAGATGAGTGCGGTGACGCATGTACCTATATTCTGTCCCATAATTATCGGTATAGCCGCGCCGTAGGATACGGCACCCGTTGCCGCAAGAGCCTGAAGAATGCCCACGGAGGCGGAGCTTGATTGAATGATAGCCGTTAGTACGGCACCTACGATAACGCCAAGTATCGGATTTTTAAACATTATAAACATTTCCTGAAACGCGGGAATGTCCTTGAGTCCGCCTACCGCGTCCGTCATCGTTTCCATTCCGAACATCAGAGTTGCAAATCCGAGCAGAACGACGCCGATATCCTTTTTCTTGTTGCTCTTGGTAAACATTACGAGAATTATACCGATGAGAGCAAGCACAGGCGTGAACGCCGAGGGCTTTAGCAGTTTTAAAAATATGCTGTCTCCCGAAATTCCGCTAAGGCTCAATATCCACGCGGTTACAGTAGTACCGATGTTAGCGCCCATAATGACGTGGATAGCTTGTTTTAGCGTCATCAGTTTTGAGTTTACGAATCCAACGACCATGACCGTGGTAGCTGACGAGCTTTGTATTATTGCGGTAACGCCCAGACCCGTGAGCAGTCCCGCGAGTTTTCCCGTCGTGAGCTTGCCTATCATACTCTCGAGTCTGCTGCCTGCGCTTCTTTCGAGTGCATCTCCCATCAGATTCATACCGAATAGGAACAAGCAGAGCCCGCCAATAAGAGTGAGTACGTCAAAAATATCCATATTATCGACCTCGTATTTCTTTGCTTTAAAGATATAAACGCAATTTTTGCATCGTGAGTCTATTTTACCTTGTATGTGTAAAATCCGTAATCTCCATTGTGTAAAATCCGTGTAAAAAGAGAGATAAAAAAGTCTCCCCTCAAACTTGCGTTTGCGGGGAGACTCGGAAATTATTCTTTTTTCGGTCTCGCTCGTTCGATGCCTTGGCGGCACTTGGTTAAACGTGTATTTTATCCTTGTGACGCGCCGCGACGACGGAGAAGGCATCGTCTGCTATATCTACCGCGAGCGCAATATCCTCATGCGTGAGAGCGGCGTTGATAAAGTGATTGTGGTGGCTTGTGATGAAAAGACCGCGGCTGACACATTCCGCTACCCATTCCTGATGCAGCATCAGACTGTCGTCGTTTGTTATTCGCAGATAAAAGAGCGCAGGCTCGCCCGATACCTTCAGGTCAAATCCGTGTGCTTTTCCGACGCTGACAAGACCGTCGGTCAGCTCCGTACCGAGCTGACGGAAGAGCTTGGGCGTGTCGAGTCTCTTCATCTTTTCAATAGTTGCGATACAAGCGGCAAACGGCTCGGCACTCATCCAGTATGAGCCGGTATAACTGAGCGAGGACGCGGCTGAGCGTAAGGCTTCTATTCCGCACGCCGCGGACATATTGTAGCCGTTTGCCAGCGCCTTGCAAAAGCAGATGATATCCGCCTTAAATCCATAATAGTGGTCGCTGCCGCGCAGGTCAAGACGAAATCCCGCGCGCACGTCGTCTATAATGAGCACGATGCCGTGTTTGGTACAGAAATCACGTACCTCTCTCCAATATTCAGGGGTGGCACAGCGGTTGTCAAAGAAGTTGCCGTGATCGTACGGCTGTGCGATCAGAGCGGCTATATCCCCCTTTGCGTTATCCCACGCCTCTTCAAGTGCGGGCAGGTCAAACCACGGTACTACTACGTTGTTGGCTACTTCCTCGGGCAGAATACCCGGGTAGTCCGCCTTCATCGCCCACGGCTGATTTCCGTGATAATAACCGCGCAAAAAGATAGTCTTTTTTCTGCCCGTTGCGGCGCGCGCGGTCAGATTTGCAAAGGTCGTGGCGTCGGTGCCGTTTTTCATAAAGAACGCCCAATCGGCGCATGCGACTGTGTCCACCAAAAGCTCGGCACATTCTACCATTTTAAAGGAAGGGGCCGTCGTGCAGTTGCCGACCTTCAGCTGCTCCATAGCGGCACGGTCGACGTCGGGATCTCCGTAGCCGAGGACGTTTGGGCCGTACGCACACATAAAGTCGAGATATCGGTTGCCGTCCATATCCCAGAAATACGCGCCCTCCGCTCTTGAGGAGATGAGCGGCCACTTTTCAAGCGGTAAAAACAAACCCTCGCTAGGACCGAGATGTCCGTAGACTCCCGAGGGAATGACACCCAGCGCTCTGTCAAACCAGGCGCGGCTCTTTTCGTGTGAATATTCGGGGTACTTACTCATTTCACGTCCTCCTTATCCGAGATATACGGACACGCGGTCCAGAATGCGATTTACGTTGTCGAGCATAGATATCATACCGCGCAGGCGGATACTGCCCTTGCACATTTCGTTTATCGTTGATACGTTACCCGCAAAGAGACCTGCCGCGAGATCAATATCCGCAAATTCCATAACGGCTCTCGGATCCTCGCACTTTTTCTTTACGGTGGTGAAGTGCTTGTCGCGTACCCTCAGAGTGACGTAGGCGGCGTCCTTGATACCGAGGGAAATATCACCGTCTACTGTGTAGTCGGCGGATATCTTTGATATCGGATCGTTGTTGGCAAGTGCCGAGATCGCGCCCGCGATCGTGTAGAGAGTGAGCAGGGTGCTTTTTTCAAAGAACGCCCTATCCTCCATATCCTCCTTTGATGGTCGAAGGATGGCGTTTAGTCTGTCGGTCAGACGGGTAAAGGGCCCGAGCAGAAAGGAGACGACCTGTATCGGGGCCTTCGTCGGCATGCCCGGCTTTGATTCGTTTATCAGGGCGTTGAACGCCTCGGGAGAGGAAAAGGACATCTTGCAGGTGCAGCCGCTATCCGTTTCCGTCATTCGACATCCCTCGCGAGAAAAGTGAAAGGTGCAGCAGGGGCCGTTTTTAACGGAAAAGCAAAGGGAAACGGGCTTTTTGAGCCCGGCGAGTATCTCGCGTGACTCTTCGTCGAGCTCACACAAGTTCTCGAGTGCCCCCAAAACGCCGTACATATTGACGTACGCCATTGCCGTCGTATCTATCATAATAGTTCTACCTCGTTTCAAAGTGTACAAAAAATGGCTTGGAAAAGGCGTCCCAAGCCACTTAAAGACCTTATTCTTTTGCTGTTATCACGCCAAAGGTCCACCTTTTAGCGTATTCGTATTATAGCTTATTTTGAAATGCTTTTCAATAGTTTGATCCAAAAAGTCGCCAAAAACGAAAAAATTTACTCAAAAAAACAACGTCCCCTGCCATTATAGAGGCAGGGGACGTATTAGTTACCGGGCTTTTCTCTTTCTGCGCAAAAGCTCTAATGCTACTATGCTGACCGCACTCAAGGTTAGAGTGAGCCACCACAAATGCAGGTTAGTTGAGTCTGAGGTGTTCGGTAGAGTCGGCTTGTCCTCCGTGATGACGGTTATCGTTGCGTCCTCGTACATAAGAGGAAGCTCAAGATATCCGTCACGGAGAAGGTCAGTGACGTCCTCGCCGTTGAGCAGTACCGTTTTTATGACCTTGCCCTCGTCGGCGCGGATGAGAAGGCGCGGTCGGCTGAGTCTGTCGACCGTAAGCTCGTCCCCGCTTACGTCCTCGAAAAATACCCGGGCATCATCGGAGGATACGGTGATCTTGTGGCTTTCGGGGACGGTGGTGGAGATAACGCTTGACGTTTTCTTCTCGTCGGTCTCGGTGGCAAAGGCGTTTACACTACACGTGCACAGAAGCAAAAAGCATAACAGCAGCGCTGTTACTTTCTTCATAGTGCGCCTCCTTATTTGTTTTCGTAGGAAACGGTAAACGTAACGGTGTCGGAATACTCACCCGCATAAGCGGAATTCCAATCGTCTGCCGTTATGTGAATGGAAAGCTCTGTCTTCTCGCCCTCGGTAAGATAGGTAGCGTAGGTAAATGCGTTGCCCTCACTATCCTTGATAGCGTAAGGGATGACCTTGGTTGCGTCAACGTCGTTTTCAAGCTTGCCGTCGGAGGTCAGCTCGACTTTGATGCACTTGTCGGGATGTATCTGTGAATCGGTGACCTCGATCGTGCCGAAAGCAGTTTCGGTAGCGTTGAATACTACGTTTACGTCGGCAGGAATGGTCACGGTGTAGGTAGGTGCAATGCTGGTAGTGATGTCAGCTTCCCCCCCGGTGGTGTTAGCCGCAAAAGCGGTGACGGACAGGCTCATAACGAGCGTGACTATCAAAGCAAAAGTCAATACTTTTTTCATAATTTATTCCTCCCAAAATCAGTTAGTCTTTACTGCTACGGTAAAGGTAACGGTGTCTTTATATTCACCGGCGTATTCGGGGTCGTTTGCCGCAATGTGAATAGTGGCAGTCTGCTCGGCCTTGTCGGTAGCAAATTCTGCAACAACGCCATTGTTGTCAACTGCTGCATTCTCTGCGGTGATGGTGTAAGCAAGGGTAGCACCCTCGGTAGTGGTCATTTCGAAATCGCTTGCAACGGTTACCTCGATGTACTCGCCCTTCTTCAGACGGACACCCGCATCTGCTGTGAGGGTGTAGTCGTTCTCATAGGTAACAGTACCGTTATCCTCTACCTTTTCAAGCTCAACGGTAGCGGGAATGGTAACGGTATAAGTGGGGTCTACGTTAAAGGAAACCTCGGTAGAGCCGCCGGTTGTGTTGGTCGCAAAC
>JAZQXE010000009.1:0-13395 GCA_045632705.1 Eubacteriales bacterium
TACACTCCCGTTCCCGACGACGACACGCCGCACCGCCCTGACGATCTCGCACCGGGTATCTACTACATACGCTATAAGGAGACGGAATTTGCCGAGGCGTCGCCGGACGTCAGATTTGAGATCCGCGAGGGCGAGGCTCTGCATCTTCTTCTCCCCTCGTTCAACGGATACACTATCGAAACCAACAAAGATAAATACGCCTACGGAGAGACTGCAACAATACGCTTTATACCCGACGCGGGGTACTCTGCGGGCAGCTCGTTCAAGATAAAGGTGGGCGGCACGGAGCTGACGCTCGACGAGAACGGCTATGCGAGCTTTGAGGTATATCCGACAACAAAAGAAATAACGGTAGAGGGCGTCGAGGTAAAGAAAATAACTATCACCTACGTCATCGACGGAGAGACCGTGCACACCGCCACCTACGACTACGGTCAGAATGTCACCCCTCCCACACTTCCCGAGAGGGAAGGCTACCGCGCAAGCTGGGACAAGAACGTGACTCGCGCAACGGAAGACGTAACTGTCACGGCAATTTACAGTGAACTCAACTCGAAGGTAACGATCACCTACGTTGTTGACGGACAGACGTATCTTACCGATACCTACGACTACGGTCAGAGCGTTACGATGCCCGCAGTTCCCGAAAAGACGGGATACACGGGTGCGTGGGATACTACCGTTACCGAGGCAACGGGTGACTATATGGTAAGTGCCGTCTATACGATAAAGAAATTCACCGTAACCTTTATTGCCGACGGAGAGACCGTGCATACGGCGAGCTACGACTACGGTCAGAGTGTCACCCCTCCCGCTGTTCCCGAAAAGGAAGGCTATACGGGCGAGTGGGACAAGACGGTCACCACCGCGACCGAGGACGTCACGGTAACTGCCGTTTACACCAAAAAGGAAGCGGACGCTCCAACCCCGCCCGATACGACCGATGCGCCCGATACTACTGATACCCCTGATACAAGCGACACGCCTGATACGAGTGACACGCCCAATACAAGCGATACTCCAAATACCGGCGACACCGAAAAGGTAACTATCACCTACGTTGTAAACGGACAGACGTATCTTACAGAAACCTACAACTACGGTGACAGCGTCGCGATGCCCGCAGTACCGAGCCTTGACGGTTACGGAAACGGAAATTGGGATCAGATCATTTCACGGGCAACCGGCTCTGTGACTGTCACGGCTATATATGAGCTCTCTTCAGAACAAGGAACCTCGGATACAGGCAACGGCAGCTGCCTGTTGAGCTCCATACTCATTCTTCTGCTGCTCGTCGCCGCAATAATAATTCTTGTAATTCTCGGCAAAAACAAAGAGGAAAAGGCAAAGCAGAGAAGGCGTACTAACGTAAGAAGATAAAAGAAGGGTATGGGCAAAGACCTGTGCATTTGTTAAACAAATGCGAAACCGGCGATAAATGCAGAGGATGCTCTATAGCCTCCCTCCGAGAGGGAGGGGGACCACGAAGTGGTGGAAGGAGCCTGCGTGACTTTTGGTTTGTGCTAACTTCATTGTCACGCGCTCTCCCTCAGTCGCCTTCTCCCATTCTTCTGCCTATATAAACAAAGTTCCCACAAACCGTTTGATCGGTCTGTGGGAACTTTTTGTTGCTGCGATTTCTCCGTTAAGAACAACAAAGAAATGCCGACGCGTCTTTTTTATATTCCATTTTTATATAACCATATACTCCCAGATGAAAGAGAACACGAAAGAAACTACAACGGGGCTGATGCAGGATGAAATGAAAAAGTCGGGGTAAGATTCCTTATACTTACAGTTCGATATGGCAAACAGCATGAGCACAGTGCCGTTGTGCGGCAGACCGCTGAGACCTCCCGACGCTATCGCAACGATTCGGTGCAGATACTCGGGATCTATGCCCAGCTCAATAGCTTTTGCCAGGTAATGCTCGCCGAGCGTGTCGAGGGTGATGGTCAGTCCCCCAAGAGCAGAGCCGGTCGCACCGCCAAAGATATTTACCGCTACCGATTCCGAGAACAAGATCGGGCCGGGCATATTGAGAAGGCCACTCTTGAGAAGTGCAAATCCGGGAACCGCCTTTATTACCGCGCCAAATCCAACTGCGCTCGACGTATTCATGATAGCCGAAGCCGAGCCGATCGCTCCGTCGTTGAACGCGGGAATGAGCGCTTTTCTTCTTTTGAGGTTCAACAGGCACGCCACGAGTATGCCCGCAACGAGCGCAACGACAAGCGATTGGTTTGACGAGAGCGCCGCCATACCGCTCGTTTCAAGGAGCACGGGGAGCAGATTGAGTGTGAGTACAACTACGAAAAGCGGAACGATACCGACAAGCCAGTGGGGGAGAGAATCCTGCGCGTTCTCCTTTTCGCTTTCGAGATATTTCGGATCTTCAACAAAGCCGAGTCCCTTCTTTTTCATTTGTCGTATACGCCACTCGAGGTACAGATATCCGGGAGCAAAAAGGAACACCGCCGCAATAAGTCCCATGATAGGAGCCGCCGTTGCGGTCGTTCCGAAGTACTCCGTCGGGAGCAGATTTTGCATCTGGGGAGTGCCGGGAAGAGAAGTCATCGTTATTCCAAACGAGCCAAGCCCTATAGCACTCGGCAAGAGCGAGCGGGGGATGTTCGCCTCGCGGAAGATAGCGTAGCCGATCGGATAAACGACGAAAACGACGACGAATACCGATACACCGCCATAGGTCATGAGCATACAGGAGAGCACAACGGCAAGCAGGGCGCGCTTCGAGCCGATGATAGCTACCATCTTGTTTGCAAAGGAACGCGCCGCACCCGTGCGGTCCATGATCTTTCCGTATATCGCACTGAGGAAGAATACGGGCAGCCACGACGCGATAAAGGACGTGACACCTCCTACGTAATCTCCGAGATAAGAATCGAGTAGGTTAACGCAGCTCATTGCCGCTACGACAACGGCACACGCGGGAGCTACCCATATTACCGAGTGTCCGCGGTAAGCTCCGTAGATCAAAAGTCCAAGTCCGAGAACTATTCCAAACAGAGAAAGATATTCAAGCATAGAAAAACCTCCAAAAAGCTGTATCTCCGTCAAAAAAGTAATGTTTGTTAAAAACGTTACCTACTTATTATAAGCAAAGATCCCCAACAAATCAAGTGGCTTTTTGAGAAACGCTTTTCGAAAGGGACGTTTCTCGGCAGAAAAAAGCAGCCAACGCGACACGCGGGGCGTGTGCGTTGGCTGCTGTGCCGTTATCCTGTTGTGAATGCTGTGAAATTATAAGCACCAAAACTGCCGTGATCAGTCGGCTTTAGCTACGAAGTAATCGTATATTCTATACGACCAGAGCGAGTCGTCGCCCGTTATAGATACGGTATAGAATACGGACAGATAATCTTCGGGCAGGTGGCCGTACTCGTCGCGCAGGACACCTACGTTGTGGTTACGAGCAAATCCCGTCTGATCGGGGCCTACCGTTGAGAGCGTCTTCCAGGTAAAGGAAGTAAAGCTGCCCGTATAGTCGAAATACGTTACTCTGAAGTGAGAAGAGATAAAGTCGGGGGCGTCGCTCGGATTGGGGTGGCAGTCGGACGCCGCATAGTATCTGCCTGTGCCGGCGTCATACACGAAGTCTGCGTTGTTCATGATATCCTGCGATCCCGTGAGAGTCTTCAGACCCTTGGCGGAGAGCTTTTCGGAGCTGATGCGAGAGGGAGCGTTGAGATCCGACAGATCCCACTCCTCAACTATCGTACGCGTGCCGTCTCTGTCACCGCGAGTGTAGAAGAGCATAACGCGGCTCTCTTTGTCTATGTTTATGATACTGGGCTGACCGACACCCCACTCCCAGATATCAGCGCTTCCTTCATATTCAAAGTCTATGAAGGGAGCGTCGCCTACGCGGATGAACTGACCGTCCGGAGTCTTTGAAACTGCGAGACCTACCTTGTTATCCTGGCTGTCGTTGGACTTGCATCCGAGGTAAGCCATAAGATACGAGTATTCCTCACCGTTATAGGCAAACTTACCCTTGATGACGGAGGGGTCGCATGCGTGTCTGGAGTCCCAGGGCTTGTTAAAGAGGGTCGACTTGCTCGGTGAGAGCACGATCGACTCGCTGCCCCAGCTCCAAGAGCCGTCGGCGTTTCTCGTACCCTTGCGGCATCCTATATAGTCGGTGACGTTTTTGCTCGTTTGGTTAGTGCAGTAGTAGATATACGCGGTGTTCTCGTCCACCTGCATGATAGAGGGGCAGTAGTTGTATATGCCCGACTTTGAAGCGTCAAACTGCTGCTCGTACGACTCGGGGAGGATGATCTCGGGCTTGGGCTCGGGAATTTCACCGTAGATGACGGTACCGTTCTTGTCCGTTACTATACCGTCAAAGCTTGCAAAATCTGCCGCAGTCATACTCTGTGCGAGCGCGTCGGAGAGAACGATCGTTCCCTTGCCCGAATATGACTCGAATCCTGCTGCGTCAAGGAACGCGTACGCGCCCTCGTTTACTACGAGGTTGTACTGCTTTTTGCCCGTCATCTCTGCAAAGCGAACGCTATCTGTGATGACGAGCTTGCTGTTTATCACGATGTTAGCGGTTGCCGTACCCGAGCTTGCCGCTGACGAAGACATACGGTTGAGGATAACAGTATTGTCAAATATAACGTCTCCCTCAAAGGTGATGTCCATAGCAGAGTTCAGTATGAACATGCCGTACTGACCTGCGTGTCCGCCGGTTGCCGTCATATAGTAGATATCGCCGTCTTTCATCGAAATGTAGCTCGTGTCGCCGTCAACTCCGGTGAAAACGATGGGGTTAGTCGTCTTTGGGATAGTGTAGTTTGCTCCAAAATAGCTCTTACCTACCGATACGATAACACCGCCGTCCTTGGCGAAATCCTTCTTCCAGAGAGCCGTCCAGGTAGCGAGGGTATTTGTTTTGTAGGGGGCGTCGGCACTCAAACCGCCGCTTGCAGTAGCGGTAATTCCAAGGTCGTTGTTTGCGTCAAAGGCAACGTAGATCTTGTTTGTGGGTGCGGTCGGTCTTGCGGGGAGCTCGAGCGTGGGCGCGTCGGGCGTGTCGGGCTCATCTTCGCCGCCGAGAATAGTCGCAAAGTCGGTAGCAAGCGCGCGAAGCTCGCTTGCATTTGCGCAGTTTGTCAGGTCGAGCAGGTTGTTCGATCCGGCAAGACCTGCGATTCCCGTACAAGCGGAGAAGTCACCGCCCGTGATGACGATGGTAGCGTCACCGCTATTATAGGAATATTCGCTTGCGTTGGTCGTGAGGATCTTTGATTCTATCTTACCGCCCGTGATGGTGAGGTAGATATCGCCCGTAGTGTTACCCGCGTTTACACAGCCTGCGTAGATCTTTGCGATCTCTCCGCCGTTGACGGTGACGTAGATATCACCCGTAAACGTAGTCGAGGAAGCGGATATCTGACGGTTCATACCGACGACGATGAACTTACCGCTGTTGATAACGATATCGGAGCCCGCATCCGTCTTAAAGGTCTTGTCCGCGTGAGCGGCAAAGCCGTTCTGGTAGCCTCCGAGGATGGTGAGCGACGTTCCGAGGTCGTTAAACGCAAAGTCGTACGCCTCAATGCCGTCGCCAAATGTAATGGGGTTGGACTGAGCAACGAAGAGTATGAGCTTTCCGCCGCCGTTTTTGAAGTTTACGTTCTCAAATATCGTCTCGCCGCCAAGCGCCCATCTTGAGCCCTTGGTTACGTATATTGAGTTCGTTGCACCGTCGCGGTAGTCAACGCCGTTGTACTTCTGCGTGATGGTGATAGCACCCTTGTGTGCAGGCTCTATGAAATGAGCGGTCGAAACGGTGCTTGACAGATCGTAGCTGCCGCAGATAACGATCGTACCGCCGTTGTTTCCGAGCAGAGCGTAAGCTTCGGCGAGATTTCCGAGAGGCGTCTCGGCACTTTTACCGTCTCCCGTACCGCCGTCGCGTACGAATACGACAGAGCTCGAAGCCCAAACCAGACGCTGGATGTATACGATCGCATCACGGTTGGTGAGCTTGCCGTTGTAGTCGCTGTCAAAGCACAGAGAATTCTCGACTTCCCAGCCCGAGAGTGCTCTGATAGCGAGGGTAATATCGGAGTTTGTCAGCGCTCCGTCGCCGTCAACGTCGCCCGAAGCGTAGAGTACCTCCTCGCAGGCTGCGTTTGAGCAAAGAGAGCAGGTTGCGCTCTTCTCGCCGCTTTTGTGTCTGTTTGGAGCTTTGACCAGCGTCCAGTCCGAGTAGGAATGATCGCACGTCTCTGCCTCGGCGGCAAATCCCTCGACTGCACCGAGATCGTAGAAGAACAACGATCCGAGAGCCAAAACGACTGCCAGTGCGAGAGCGGTCAGTTTCTTCTTCATTTTTTCGTCTCCTTTTTATCCTTTTGGGAAAAAATTATATTAACGATTTTAGTATAGCATATTATCCCCCCGTTTACAAGGGCGTTTTGTATTTTTCACGCCCCGCCACAAACTAAACGCCCCGCTCGCAATTCAACGTTACAATTTTTGACGAGGAGATTTGTTGGTTTTGCTAATTGCGAGCGAGCTATGACGTAGTGTATAATGATATCGAAGATATTGTAAATAACTTGCAAAGGGGAGCGAATATATGAAAAAGCAGCTTTGTGCTTTTCTCGCGCTAACGTGTCTTTTTTTGGCGGCTTGCGGTGCGCAGCCGGCCTCTGACGCGACTGATTCAGATAGGACGGATGCAACCGTTACGGATACACCGAAAAATGAGGGCGGATACCCCTCGACGGCAGTTTTGCAAAACGATTTCGTGCTTTATGAAAACGATTTCTCCGACTCGGATCTCTCCGACTTTGCCGTACGCGGAAATATGAGCGTAGAAAACGGCGTGCTTAGGGCAGACGGCGCATCTGCCGACACCGCGCAGATCACCTATCGTCTTCCCGAGGAGCTTGTGGGATGCGATTATATGGTCGAGGTCGACTGTATCGGCTTTAACAATATGGGCGGAATACTCGTCGGAGCGACGAGTGCCGAGCTTGAAAAGGAGCCTGCGCTGTTTTCGGGTTACGTTTGCACTACGGCAAGCAACGGCAAGACAACGCAAATAATGTACTTTGACGAGCAGGGGCTGGCGGACAAGTTTGCCCCCTCCTCAACGCCCGTGCCGGACGGAAACTGCCACATGTCAGTCAAGGCGTACAAGGGCGCGTTTACCTATCGCGTGACCTCTCTTGACGGTGAGCTCTATCAGGAATTCCGATACGAGCCGGGTGATCACGAAAAGGATATATACGACACCCTCACCTCCACCATCGGACTTTTTATCAGCTGCAGAAACGCCGGCAGCTTTGACAATTTCAAGGTGACGGTCATCCGTGACGACGTCATCCCCGCCCTCACCGATAGCGTTGTGATGGGGGATACCGAGTTCAGATCCGTCGGCTTGACGGTAGACGACGGAGTGGCGAGCGGCACGGGCGTTATGCTCTCCGAGACCTCATATACGGGAGAATACCGTATCAAGGTGTCTGTTGCCAACAAAAATATCTCGCGCTTCTACTTTTCAATGAAGGACGCGGGCAACGGATACGCGATCGAGCTTGACGGGGAGGAGCAGGAGATAACCCTATACAAGATCAAGGAGGGCTATTTTACCGTACTCAACAAAAAGTCCACCCGAGTGCGCGAGGGCTTTTGCGATCTTATCATTGACGTACACGATGGCATGCTCTCCGCTTATTACGACGATCTCTATCAGGGCGAGGGAGCATTCCCCAAGTTTGAGCACGCGCTCGACGGTCTTGACGGCAGGATAGGAATATGGCTCGACGGCGGTCAGGCACAGCTTGCCTCTGTCGGTGCGAGCACCGTTACGCTCGCTGAGGCGACGTACAACAACCACCTGATAGTCGGTGCCGACCCCGATATGCTTTTCTACGAGGGCACGTACTACCTCTACATTTACGGAGGCAACGACGGTAATAGCATCTTCTCCGTGTATACTTCCCCCGACCTCGTTCATTTTACAAAGAGGAATTGCGTATTCACCTGGGACCCCTTCGTTTACAGTAACGTTAACGGCAATACCGCGTGGTCGCCAAACGTCTTCTATAACGAGAGCGACGGACTGTTCTATCTGTTCTTTGCCGCAAAGCAGGTGGGTACCGACAATACGAGAAGAGTATACTACGCTTCCTCCGACTCCCCCTACGGCCCGTTTACACACGACGGCCCGCTCGTCGCTATCAACCCCGACGTTTCCGAGGAGATAGACGGGCATCCCTTCGTCGGTTACGACGGAAAGACCTATATGTCCTTTTCCCGTTACGACGCGGGCGGAACGATCTGGTTTGAGGAGGTCGTGATGAAGGACGGTGTCGTTACCGCAAAGCCCGAGACGGCAACCAGAGTAGTTATCCCCGACAGAGAGTGGGACAACGACGGTGCGCTGCGTCTGGTTGAGGGTGGCTTTGTATGGAAGCACAACGGCTACTACTACCTCATTTACGCAACAGGCTCGTATTCGCGTCATTACGGAGAGGCGGTCGCAGTGTCAAAAGACCCCCTCGGCCCATACGAAAAGTGCGATGTCAACCCCATTCTTAACTACAACTATGAGCTTGACGGCCCGGGGGATGCTTTGATGATCCATTCTCCCGACGGTGAGCAGGTCTATATGGTCTACCACCGACACGAGGAGGTGGGAGCTATAGGCTCGCGCGAGGTCTGCATCGATCTTGTGGAGTTTGTTCCCGATCCCGACGGAGGCCCCGATATTCTCACCGTTCGCGGCCCGTCAAATACCCCCCGGCCGATGCCGTCCAACAGATACCGCTACGACGTTAACCGCGACGGAGTTGTTGACGTTCTGGATGCACAGCTCGTTTACGAAAAGGTACAGGGGAGCGAGTACAGCGGGTATTATGACGTTGACGCAAACGGCTCGCTCGGCATGGGCGACGTTGCGGCAATACTTGAAAAAATAGGAGGTAAGGAATAATGAAAAAGCTCATCTGCGCGCTTTTTGCGTTGCTTCTTATCTTTTCCCCATCACTTGCGGCTGTCCTTGCGGACGAGTCGGTCGGCTATATTTCCTATAACACAGGCAAAGATACGAACGACGGTCTGACTGCCGCAACCGCTAAAAAGACGATCGGCGGTGCCGGCGGCAAGGGTGTGTTCTCCATCGTCAAAAACGGCGGTACCGTTGTAGTCGCGGAAAAAATGTACTTCGGCACAAGCTACACATGGAAGGCGACCGCGCCTACCGTGATCACCGCAGCATACGACGGAGTTGACTACAAAAATCTCGAGCCCACCGCCAATCCGGCATCGGGGGTTATCAAAATGAAACACGGGGCAGTGCTTACCATTTCGAGCGACGTGACGCTTGACGATATCATTCTTCATTCCGAGCACGGCGCGGAAAAGATAGTCGTCAGCGCGGGCGCAACGCTCACCCTGACTGAAAGCGTCATTACTACCTCGCTGACTGACACCTACTACAAGATAGAAGTGGAAAAGGGTGCGAGGGCGGTGATCAACGGAGGCAAGTACGCTTCCATCAGCGGCGAGGGCGAGTGGAGCATCGGTGCTGACGCGACTATCGGAAAGGGCGAGCAGTTTGACGCAAACGGCGTTGTCGGATTTGTCGCCGCAGGCAAGGGAAGCAACGATAACAACGGATTTTCCGAAGAAACGCCAAAGTCGGGCTTGGGACAGATGGACGGAAACGGCATAGTCAGCGTCGTAGCACAGGGCGGTACCGTGGTCGTAAGCGGAAAAATGTCCGTGAGCACCAATTTTGCCTGGTCTGCAAACGGCAAGGTCATAGTTACGGGTAGCTACGGCGGCAAGGACTACAAGGATTCCGAGCCCTCAAACAACCCCGATTCGGGTGCCGTCAGATTCGCTGACGGAGTGACGTTTACCGTAGGCACTGACCTTGTTTTCGACGACGTTATTTTGTATCTTATCGGCAGCTCCGCCAATATCGTCGTTTCCCCCGGAGCTACGCTCACCATCAGCGAGTCCGTCCTTACTACCTCGGGCAAGTCTGCTTACCTCAACGTCTACGTATCAAAGGGCGCGAAGGCAAATATCAACGGCGGCACTTACGCCTCTGTCAGCGGCGAGGGCAGCTACACGATAGGAGAAGGGGTGAGAGTACTCAGCGACAAGCCGACGATAAACGCAAACATCCCGCTCAAGACCTCTGCCGCAGTGTGTTATCTTGATCAAGCAAAAGGCAAGAATACAAACGACGGTGAAACTGCCGCAGGTGCTGTCAAGGGATACTCCGACGGACTCTTCAAGCGTATCCTCGGCGGCGGCACCGTTGTCGTGAGTGGCGGCTCCCTTATCGGAGGCAGTCCCTACAATATGACGCAGACGCTGATGCCTCTTACTTTTACTTCAAATTACGACGGAAAAGACTACAAGACGGAGGATGGCTGCACATACCGCTTCTCGAAAAATACGACGCTTGTGATCTCGAGTGACGTTATTTATGACGATATAATACTTCACGAGAGCTCCGGGCAGACTACGATCAAGGTAACGAACGGCGCAACGCTCACCGTAACCGACAAAGCGGTGCTTACCTCTACCGCAGACGGCGGCAAGCACTATACCGTAATTGTTGAAAAGGGTTGCTTTGCGATCCTTTCCGAGGAAGCGCAAAAGCGCTTCAAGATAGAGGGCGAGGGAACGGTGCTGACCTACGTCGACGGCAAAAGCGAGCTGTTTTCACACTACCTCGGCAATGACTGAAATGCTCGTTTAAAACAATAACAAAAAATCGGACACGTCATTGAGGTAAACCCCAAAATGATGTGTCCGATATTTCTTTTATAAAAGTTTTTGGCAGGGAGAGTGCGAGAGGAGACCTTTATCTAAAAAGGTTCCCTCTCGTTTTATCTTTGGTTATTATGTTGTGCGATTTACTTCGCGCATCTCAGATAGCGACGGAGGCTTGAGCGGTCATAAGCTCTCAAGAAACGTAAGCAATAGTGTTTTCTGTTTCGGAGAAAGCTTTGATAATGCCAATGCTGTTTCGTCTGTATTTGCTGTTTCGGTAAAAAAATCTTGAAGTGATATTCCCATAGCGTCACACAACAGCTGCAAGTGTCCGATCGTAATGTCAGCCTGTCCAAGCTCAACACGGCGCAGGTGCGTTTGAGATACTCCCGCTCTTTCAGCCAGGCCGTTTTGTGTGTAGCCGCATTGCTCTCTCAACTCGATCAATCTTTTGCTAACATCCATACCTATTTCTCCTCGGTTAGTCTTATAAGAATATATTAGCACAAACAATTACATATCATTATATTTATAGGGTTGACACATTAGTCTTTTAGTGTTATAATGTTCTTGACAAATATTCGTTCTGTTTGTCGGCAATTGGAGTTTGCGTTTTTCGGTGCGTTGACTTCGGTAGCCGCACTTTTTTGTATTTCGAGGAGGATTCTACTATGTGTTTTTTGAAAAAGGCAATTTTGCTATTGCTTTGTATTGCAACGCTGACTTCGGTTCTTGTTTCTTGTGACACAGACAATTCGCAAGATCACGAAACGGGAGAAACTACAGCAAATCACCAGCAGCAAGGAAACGACTCCGAACATTCGCATACCTATGCTGCTACAGTAACGGACTTCGTAGATTCATCTTGTACTCAAATAGGTTCTTATAACGAAATAATTTACTGCTCCGAATGCCAAGAGGAAATCAGCAGAACTCAAAAAACGGTTGATAAAAAGGCACACGAATACAATCAAAAAATAACGGATTCTAAGTATTTGAAAAGTCCCGCTTCCGAAAGCTCTCAAGCAGTATATTACTATTCCTGTGTTTGTGGGGACAAGGGAACGTCCACTTTTGTCGTCGGCAGTGCTTTGGAGCATACACATACAGAGGTCATAGATCAGGCAGTCGAAGCAACGTGCACAAACACAGGATTGACAGAAGGCAAGCATTGCTCTGTATGCGGAAAAGTGCTTGTTTCTCAAACTGTAGTTTCTGCAACAGGGCATATTGAAGGAACGTGGATCATTGACAAAAATGCGACTGCGAGCAAAACAGGCAAAAAACACACCGAATGTACAAAGTGTCATACTAAACTCAAAGAAGAAATAATTCCTGCGACAGGATCCGTTGGCCTTACCTATACAATAAATAATGATGGTAAATCCTGTACCATCATTGATAAAGGCTCATGTAGGGATAACTCGATATATATTCCAACCGAAATTGACGGATACAAGGTGACCTGTATAGGATTTCGTGCGTTTTATGATTCAAACATTACGGAGGTTACGATTCCTGAAAGTGTTACGGTGATCGATAGTCAGGCTTTTGCGTACTGTTCGTGGCTTACTTCGATTACGTTGCCAAATAGCATAACAACTATCAGTGAATATATCTTTAAAGAGTGCAACCGCCTTGTAAGTATTGAAATACCGAACAGCGTAACGAGTATCGGCAAATATGCTTTTTATGGGTGCTCCTCCCTTAAAAATATCACTTATGAGGAAAACAGCAAACTGACAAGCATCGGTGAATATGCATTTTGCTTATGTACAAGCCTTAGAACGATCTCAATATCAAAAAGCGTAACGGACATCGGTCGTGGTGCATTCGAGAACTGTACTAACCTCGTGAGCGTGATTATTCCTAACAAGGTCACAAGCATCAGTATGTATACATTCTACAACTGCACCTCGCTCACGAGCGTGACTATCGGCAACAGCGTCACAAGCATCGGCGAGGAAGCATTCTACAACTGCAACAAACTCACAAGCGTGACTATTCCTAACAGCGTGACAAGCATCGGCAGTAGTGCATTCAGAGGCTGCTCATCGCTTGAGAGTATTACGCTTCCGTTTGTAGGTGATAAGGTACATACGTCAACGGATACGTATCAATATCCGTTTGGATACATATTCGGAACTACAAGTTATACGGGCGGAGTAGCAACAAAACAGTATTACGGTTCCATGACTTACGACACCTACTATATACCCGCCACACTCAAGCACGTTACGATAACGAGTGGTAACGTGCTGTACGGTGCATTCTATGGCTGCACCTCACTTACGAGCGTGACTATCGGCAACAGCGTGACAAGCATCGGCGAGAAAGCATTCTACAACTGCACAAGCCTTACGAGCATATACTACAATGCTGCGAACCTTTCCGATCTGTCATCTAATAACTATGTTTTCTACAATGTGGGACGATCCGGTGACGGCATCAAGGTTACTATAGGAAAAGACGTACAACGCATCCCTGCGTATCTGTTCCGTCCATATTCTAACGATTCATCATACTTACCGAAGATAACCGAAGTAACCTTTGAAAAAGGCAGTGTAAAACTAATTCTTACGCTTGTCATTCCCATTCTCTGCGAGACACTTCTTT
>JAZQXE010000010.1:0-20857 GCA_045632705.1 Eubacteriales bacterium
ACCGATCCCGGTTTTGCAGGAAACACCGCTACCAATACTCTCAAGCCCGCAACTCTTGAGACGGGTGCAGAGATCAAGGTTCCGCTCTTCATCAGCGAGGGTGAGGTTCTCAAGATAGATACGAGAACGGGCGAGTATATAGGAAGAGCGTAATTGCTCTGTCGGTACCTCGTGTATAGTCGCGTAATGCGATAAATTTTAAATATTACAAGGAGAAACGATATGACTGTTATTGAAAAGGTTGCATATCTTAAGGGACTTTGCGAAGGACTCAATCTCGACGGTGCTACCGCTGAGGGAAAGGTTCTCGTTAAGATAGTTGACATTCTTGACGATATGGCAAACGACATAGAAGATCTCGCGTGTGAGCTCGAGGACTGCAAGGAATACTGCGAGGAGCTCGACGAGGATCTCGGATACGTAGAGGCTGACCTTTACGAAGACGACGATGACGACGATGACGACGATTGCGATTGCTGCGATTGCCTCAATGACGATGATTGCTACGAGGTAGAGTGCCCTGCATGCGGTGCTTACGTTTGCATTGACGTTGACGACGATCCCTCTGAGATCAAGTGCACCGAGTGCGGTGAGGTTTTTGACTGCACTTGTGACTGCTGTGATTCCGACGACTGCGATTGCTGCGACTGCGAATAAACGGCAAGAAATTAAAATAGCATAAAGATCCGCTTTCGATATCCTAAAAAGATACGAAAGCGGATTTTTTTATTTATTGTTCTTGAAAAGATCTGCAATATTTGCTATATTTATAATTGAAGAAAAGTTTTTTTGGAGGTAAATGCCATGTGCCGTAAAAACCCGATAATTTTTTCGGTCGTTCTCATTCTTGGCTTGATATCCACGGTACTCGGTGGGGCGTTCGTTTTTGCACTTGAAAAGGACGCTGCCCCCGACATTCCGAGACTTACAAACGACTCGTACGTCAGATATTGGGGGTACAACTCCGATAGCTCTGTCAGAGACGGAAAGGGGCCCGAGAGACCTGCGCAGTATCTGTTGAATCTGACCGTGCATATGAAAAGCGGAGGAAAGATCGTCATAAGCGACAAGGGCTGGATAGGCCGCGACCGCATCATAGACACGGGCTCTTGTATTCTCATAACGGGTAAAGACGTTGACGGAAAGTACTATTATGATCCCGCGTCTCCCAACCTGTCCGACCAGCGCGGAATGTTTATGATAAACGCCAATACCACCTTCGGAGTGGCGTCGGACGTTATATTTGAAAATACCGTTATTCTTGAAAGAAACAGATCCGACAAGCTCTCAACTATCGACGTGCTTGACGGCGGTAGGCTTCTTATTGAGGACAGCGTGTTGTTTTGCAGCTCCGTAAATTCGGAAAACACGCGCCTGCACGTTTCTGCGGGTGGTACGGCAATACTTCGCGCGGCAGGCTTCAGCTCTTATACGGGCGAGGGACGTATATACGTTGACAGCTCTCTTCTCGGCTCGTCGGCACTCACCGAGGCTTTGTCGGAGTTTGAGGGAGATATCTATACACTCGACGGTGCCAGAGTATGCTCCATCAACGGTCACGACGAATACGTGTACGAGCGCGGGGGCGTTCATTACTTCGGTTGCCGCGGATGCGAGCACGAGGTAATGTGTGAATACTCTCTGCCGACGCTTGAATGTGAGGACGAGTTCTATTGGGCGCACTTCGGTAGCGACAGTAATAGCGGAACGGATAAGGATCACGCAAAATCAAGTATCGGAGCTCTGTCAAAGATAGTAAACGAGGGCGGACGCATTTACATAGTGCAAAAGGCGTATGCAAGCGCCTCCGTCACGGCTCGCTTTGACGGTACGGCAGTGATAAGCGCGGTGCTTGCAGACGGTACCGACTATCGTGAGCTTGACTCGCAGTGGGGAGCGCTGATGTGGGCGCACGACTCGAGTATGACCTTCGAGGAGGATATAATATTCGATCGTGTAAATATCTATTCACGGACGAATTCCGTGCAGACGCTTCGTATAACGAAAGGTGCTACTGCACTTTTCTCGGACGTGGAATGTAAGGTCAGCGATTCGAGATTTCCGACCAATCAACTATATATAGACGCACAGAGCACTTGTATATTTATGGGAGATAACGTCGGCAGCTTTTCTGCCATTTTGGGAGAGGGACTGCTCGTCGTAGATGAAAAGCTCATAGAAAACGGCAAGCTCACCCGTGAGTCGCTCGACAGCTTCTCGGGTACCGTGATAACTACCGATTACGAGATCCTTCAATTCCCCGAGAAAAAGGAAAGGGAGATAGCTTCACCGGCGGACGCGTATCTTACTTCTACGTATAAAACGATGAAATACGCCTACTGTCTGCCCGACGGATACGACGAGGACAAGGTGTATCCTCTCGTCGTTTACCTTCACGGCTCGGACGCGGTGGGAACTGACGGCAAGTCTCATCTCACCTCCCGTGAGGCACTTCTCAACACCGAGATATACAATAGCGGTTACGGATGTATAATGCTCGCACCTCAATGCAAGGATAGCGGAGGATGGGTGAGCAGCACCTCTTCCGTCGGTTCATCCTCGTTCTTTGACAGAGATATCGGAGCGCAGCTCTCTTGCGTTGCGGAGCTTGTGAGTGAATTTGCTAAAAATTATAACGTCGATACGGACAGAATATACCTGATAGGTAACGAAAACGGTGCCGCGGGTGCGCTTGAGCTCGCGTACAGATATCCGAACACCTACGCCGCTGTTATAGCGGTTTCGGGAGCGAGAGCAACGGGCGGCTGGGAACGCTTTGCACAGGGATTCGGTACGAGCTCGGTATGGCTTATCAGCGGAGAAAAGGACGCGGGTGCGGATATTGCGGCGTCGCGTGAAATGGCGGATGCCATGAGAGAGGCAGGTCGAAGCATCGTTTACACGGAGCTTTCGGGTATTACGGCTGACAATCTTGCCTTTGAAGCGGCAAGACAAACGCACATTGCTCGCTGGCTGTTTTCAAAAACGAAAAACAGTCAGAATTCCCTTGCGGGAGATATCAACAGAGACAGAGCGTCTGACGTGACGGATATTACGCTTCTCGTCAGATACCTCTCGGGATGGGATATCGGTTACGATACCGATATAGCAGACCTCAACTGCGACGGAAAGATCTCGAACAGAGACGCACTATCTCTTATAATCGAGTCGGTGAGCTCGCTTGGAACATCGCTTGGAATACCTTCGTTTTCGTTTGAGGTGGGAAATATTCTCGATTATTCGTCGAGTGCTTCCGCTGACAAGGTAAACTCGGACGAGCATAACAATACGCTCGAATATTCATACAGAGATCAGCACGTGCTCGTGCAGAACGACTACGGTCTTGAGAGAGCTTATTATCCGAGAATCAAGATGCTCGGAGACGGAAGCTACATACTTCTTTATCAAAATCACAATACCGGCGACAGCGTATTTTACGCCTTGAGCACCGATATGGAAAACTGGACCTACAAGGGCAAGCTCTTTGCAGCTTCGGGCAGTAAATGGTACGCTACGGGTGACGGGTGTCTCTTGTCAAACGGAGATTTTGTCGTAGTTGCTTCATTTAATACCGATTACAGCGGTAACGCGATCAAAAACGGCGTATGTCTGCGCCGTACGCGTGATAACGGAAAGACCTGGTCGGAGGAGGTCGTCATATACAGAGGCACGACGTGGGAGCCCTCGATCATGCAGCTCAGCACGGGTGAGGTGCAGGTATATTTTACCAACACTCACGTAAACGGCGCCTCTGCAGAACACGGAGGCAGAGCGGACGACAATTCGACGGGCACGATGATGATACGCTCCTTTGATAACTGTTACACTTGGACCTCCGACCTTTCCTACGCTTACTCGGGACAGGTAGTGGCGCAACAATGGACGAAGCTCGGAAGTGACGGCAACTACTATTCGGGACAAATGCCCGTAGCGTGTGAGCTTAAAAACGGCAGGATCGTGCTTGCCCTTGAGGTAAGACTGCCCAAGGTAAACGATCCCGACTCCGATACGTACAATCTTGCGCTTGCATATTCCCCCGTCGTAAATTCATGGCCCGATTCTCTCGGAGTTGACGAGGAGGGGCCGGATACTCTTGTCAGAAACGCATATATCGGTTTTTCTGGGCCTTACATCAGACAGTTTGCCCACGGACCGACGTTGCTTACTTATCACTGGTCGGGCAAGTTTATGATGCTCTTTGGTAACAGCAGTGCTACGGCGTTTGAAAAGGCGCAGACGTTCTATACTCCCTCTAACATACATCAATGGGGATGTATTGAATTGACGGCTCCTCACAAGATGACGGGAGTCGTACCGTCGGCTGACAGATTTGAGTTGTTTATAGGAAGCTACTATCTTGACCACACTCTGTGCGCAAATACGGAAACGCCTATCCGCGTAGACGGCGGAGCAGGTGACTGGGAGAGCTTCGGTGAGGCGATCTTCGTCGGAAGTGAGAGTCAGGCACAATGCTCGGTGAGAGTTGCGGCAGACGAGGAGTATATTTATTTCTACGCGGACGTACTTGACGATAACGTCACCCTCGGTGACAGAGTTGAGCTACGCATAGCGGACGAGTCGGGAAAGGTAAAGAGACTCGTCGCATATCCTCACTCGGACATGGCTCTCATAGATGAAAACGGAGCGCTGATCATAACCGATACAGTAGATGTGAGAGCGTACGTATCCGGCACTTACGGAGACGACTCGGACTCGGACGCCGGCTACGTTATAGAAATGAGAGTAGACAGAGCAACGGTAGCGGGTAACGCTGATACGATACGTCTGTGTCCTATGCTTTACAATACAGACGCAGAGTCGGACGGATGCACGATAGACGTTGCGGGAGAAATTGACGTAAATTCTCCGAATAGCTGGCTTGACATTTTGCTTGATAAATAATAAAATATAGTTATGTAATTTTTATTGTCTCGTTGCGACGAGGATGCGCTCGGAGTGACGTGGTCTTGGAGGAAAATATGAAAAAACTGATATTGGTGCTTATAGCGGTCATTATGTTGAGCTTTGCTATCGGCATGGCGATATCCGCATCTGCCGCAGAACCTGTCGTCTACGTATGCGAGGGTGGAAAGGGTGATGGGTCAAGTGAGAGCTCACCCCTCGGATTGCTCTCCGACGCTTACAAAAAGCTCGGTGACAACGGTGGTAAGATAGTTATCTGTGGAAGCTACAAGCTCGCATCTAACTTCCACGAGCCTGATCACACGGGTAAGGTCACCGTAACGCAAAAGCATGGCTCAAAGGATTACAGAAACGGCACGGCGAACAGTCTCTACATAGTCGGACAGGGAAGGAGATATTTCCTCGCAGGCCCGACTACATTTGAAAACATTAACTTCAAGGGAGATCTCTCCGCTCAGTATAACTACATACTCTGGGTAGCACAGTTCAATCCCATAGTAATGGGCGAGGGTATCACTTCCATCGACTTCAAATACGGAGTGGTTGCACAGTCTCTCGGTATCGTCGGCGGAGTTCAGGGAGGAGACGGTAAAGCTACCTCTGTTACAACTGACCTTGATAGTAAGATCACGATAAACAGCGGAAAGTTTCTCGTAGTGGGATTCAGCAGACAGGCAAACACAGGCTTTACGGGATGCGCTCACATAGATATTACGGGCGGTGAGATCACCACTCTTTATGCGGGAAGCATCAACAACGGTTGGGGCGGCGATGCCGTCATCAATATCAGCGGCGGTTCCTTTACGGGTGCTATCAACTGCTCTAATACCGATCCCTCATATATGAGAGGAGACCCCACGATCAATATTACGGGCGGTGATTTTTCAAAGTGCACGAGTATTACGGGAAATATCGACGGATACAGCAAGATAGATATATCAACACACCCCTCGGCAAACGTCATAAAGACAAAGCTTGCCAGCTTTGACGAGGTCGTTACCGCAGACGGCGTTGGCAAGGTACAATCGACCGATGAGGCGTTCCTTTCCGGCAGCTTTACGGATTCAAAGGGTACGGTTATCCCGTACAGATACTATCTGCCCGATAATTACGACGCATCGAAGACCTACCCCGTGTTCTTTTATCTGCACGGAAACGGCTCGAGAGGCTCGGATAATAAAATTCAGCTTACCACAAACGGAGCGGCACTCAACAACAAGGTGTTTTCCTCTGACTACGAGTGTATAATGCTCGCGCCCCAGTGTCCCTCGTCAAGCTCGTGGGTAAATTCTTCAAGATATCCCGGAAGTGCCGCATTCAACGGCTCGACCGAGATGAGTCAGTATTTGAATGCCGCAAAGGAGCTGCTTGACAAGTTCATTGCGGATTACAGTGTAGATACGAGCAGAATATACGTAACGGGCTCTTCAAACGGAGGCGGTGCTACTTGGGAGCTTATTTACAGATTCCCGAGAATGTTCGCGGCTGCGATCCCGATCGCAGGCTCTGGCTCATCAGACGGTGCAGCGGAAATAGGTGCGTACCTTACCCGCACTCCCATAATGACATTCCACGGTGATGCGGACTCTACACTTTCTGTGCTTGGTACGAGAAAGCTGGTCGAGGCTATCAAGAGCTGCGGCGGACAGAACGTTATCTACACGGAATTCCCGGGAGCAGATCATAACATATGGTCAAAGGCGGCAAATACCGATGGTATCGTCGATTGGATATTCTCTCAGGTAAATACCAACTACAGCGCAAACGAGCTTGATTACAGTGCGGGCGTGCCTGACGTGGTCGATACCTCGAACGTATCCGACACGACGGACGTCCCGAGCACCGACGGCGCTACGGTCGGCGATAACACTACGGCTACGACTCAAAACGGCGCGGATGACGCGACGACGGACAAGGGTGGCAACACTATCGTTATCATCATCGCGTGTATTGCAGCAGCTCTTGCTATTGCGCTCGTTTTGTACTTCGTTTTAAAAAAGAAATCAAAGTAAACTAAAGAGGATGTTATGAAAAGGATATTTATAATTATGTTAACTTCAGCTATGTTATTTTCTATGTTTTCTTGCTCCGATGGCGGCGCGTCTGCCCCTGCAACGGATAGTGTAGATACAGACCCCGTGACAGATGCGCAGACGGACGCGCAGACTGATGCGGATACCACCTACACTCCATCGAGAAAGATAAAAATAGCTTGTGTCGGCGACTCTCTCACCTATGGTGTAGGAGCATCCACTCCTGCTATGTTCAGCTATCCGGCGCACTTGCAAACGATGCTTGGTAGAAAGAACTATATGGTGCAGAACTTTGGACGTTCAAGCTCCTATATGATAGACCGCGCTGAATATCCGAGTTTCAATTACGGCTCGGCTCAGTCTATCGCTTACAAACAGACAAACGAATATCAGAATAGTCTGAACTTTAAGAGTGACATCGTTATTATCTGTCTCGGTGCAAACGACGCGTACGTTTCAAATACAAATACCTCTGAGCAGGTCAAGTATTATTACGATTCTGCCGTTGCACTTGCAAAGCAGTATCAATCGCTTCCTTCCGCACCGACCGTAATATTTATGTACCCGCCCGCAAGATTTGACGCGCAGTACAGAAACGATTACGTTAAGAACACGATCATTCCCCAGATAGACCGCGCAGCCGCAGAATGTGGATGTGAGGTTATCGATATCTATTCTATAACGGAAAATGCGGCAGCTAACCGCAATACGAAGATAATAACCTCCGACGGTATCCACCTCACCGGTGACGGCTATGAGCTTGTTGCTAAAACGGTAAAGGAAAAGATAGAGTCTTACCGTTTGCCGGAGGACGCTCAGTAAAAAGGCATTAGTAAATAGGACCAAAAAGCTCCTCTCGTACGACGAGTGCGTACGAGAGGAGCTTTTTATATTGATTTTTGGCGCTTTTGGCACATTATAGACGAGAAAAAACAAAAAATTAATAATTTAATATATACAATTTTAAAAATATATGTTATAATAACTCGGAATGTGTAATTGTATTTTGATATCAGTGAATAGTTGGAGGTCCCCTGTGAAAAAAGAAGTTATCAGGAATACGGTATCAAAAATTAAATATTTATATATCCTCGTTTACATGGTCTGTTTTTCGCTGTTCAATTTTGTGTACGTAAACCACTATTTGTACAGTCAGACACAGCTGCTCTATCAGGGATTGATAGTTATAGGCCTGTTCATTATCGCGGCTGATATGTTCAGCTTTGGTATTATGTTAAAGACCAAGTACTCAACGGTACTCGTTCTGTTTTTCTGCGCGTGTGCCTGCTCTGTGCTGTTCAATCTCAAATACGATCCCGTCGGAAACGTAAAGGTGATAATGTGGATGCTCGTGCAGACCTTCGTGTTTGCGGCAATAGACAGAGAGCAGTCTGCAGAACATCACAAGAAATATTTCGGATGTATTACCGAGTCGGTTGGACTCGTCTGGTTTGTAGGATGCTTGATCTCCGTCGCTATGTTCTTCTGCGGTTATAGCGAGTATATAGAAAATGCAAGCGTTACCGTCGGCTATTACCGACTTGGATTCGTTGACGGCAGACTTTTCGGCGTGTTTACCGATCCCAACTTTACTGCCGTTTGCGTATTGTTCTGTATGGCGATGACATTGAGCCGTATTTTTTCAAAAAAGCACGCGCTCCCCGTCCGCATCTACCATATCGTAGTTTTGGTCGTTGACTTTTTGTACGTTCTGCTCTCTCGTTCGAGAACGGCACACCTCGGTATGATCGCGGCTGCGTTCGTTGTGGTATTTTTCCTCATCAAGCGTCTTTGCGAGAACAAGGGCATCGGAACGATCAAAAAGATACTTGCTATGTGCATCGGAGCAATACTCTCCGTAACGCTCCTGTACGGTACGATCAGCGTGCTTGACGAGGCGGCGAGCAAGGTCTATCTTGCGCTTAACGTTCCTGATCAGGGCTCTGATGGAGAGGTAATAGTAGACCGTCCCGACGACGGCTCTGACGGAAATATCACAAATAACAGAATAAGCATCTGGCGTGACTACATCGATATTTTCCTTGAAAAGCCGGTGTTTGGAACGGGCCCGCGAAACGGACTTTCCTACGCCCAAGAGATAATGCCCGATTCGTATATCGTAGAAAAGCAATATCAGTACCACAACGGTTATCTCGCAGTTCTCGTAGGCTCGGGAATAGTAGGTACTTGTCTGCTCTTTGCGTATATTCTGCTGGTGATAAAGAAGATAATCGTATATCTGTGGACGAAGAGTTCAAGCGGAAACGAGCATTATACACAGACCGTATTTTTGAGTGCGGTGCTGATCATCGGTGCGATATCCGCGTTCCCGCTTCATATGTTGTTCTTCAACAATAGCGCGAGCGACGTGATGTTCTGGTTCGTTCTCGGATACGTTCTCTATTGCGTTACCGACAAAACGGAGCAAAAAACACCTCTTGCATACAGGCTCACGAGCATATTCAGACCAAAGTGTCTGTCTGAAGAATAATAAAAACGAAAAGCTGTTTATACAGGCGTTGCCCGTATAAACAGCTTTTTTTATTTGTATTTTTTGTTTTTGCTTTTGAACTCGTCAAAGATCGCACAGTAGCTTTCGTGTCGGCTTTTAGGGATCATTCCTTTTTCTACCGCCTCCACTATCTTGCAGCCTTCTTCTTTTTTGTGGGTGCATTTCGTATATCTGCACTCACCGATATGCTCGTAAAACTCCTTAAAGCACGCTGCCAGATTTTCAAGCTCAAAAAAGTCAAATCGTACGAAGTCAATAAGACCAAATCCGGGGGTGTCTGCAAGCAGAGCGACGCTTGAACGCGTCTGTACGGGGTATAGCTCAACGTGGCGCGTCGTGTGCTTTCCTCTTTCTATCTTCTGACTTATCTCGCTCGTTTTTAGAGTGAGGGTGGGGAAGAGGAGATTGATGCAGGTCGACTTGCCGACGCCCGATGCACCTGCAAAGGCGGCAACCTTCATATCGAGTGCGGTGGCTGCGTATTCCGCTAAAGCCTCCGTACCCTCGCCGCTGAGCGAGCTGATTGCAAAAGCCGTATAACCCGCCTGTCTGTATATCAAGCAATACTCCTGCGCCTTATCGTTTTCAAGGTCGCTTTTTGTAACGACGATAACGGGCTCTATATCGTTGTGCTCGCATATTGCGCACATTTTGTCGATATTCAATAGGGAAGGCTCGGGTTTTGCCGCCGCAAAGGTGATAAACATGACGTCGATGTTTGAGAGAGGCGGACGTATCAGCGCGTTTTTTCTGTCCTTTATGTCTTCTATGAACGCACCGTCGTTGTCGCTTCTCACGGATACGAGATCCCCCACCATCGGTGTCAGATCGTTGTGTCTGAAAACACCTCTTGCACGGCAGGATATCCTCTCTGCGGAGTCCGTCAATATTTCGTAGAGCCCACCCAGCCCCTTTATTATTCTTCCGTTTATTATCTCGCTCATTCTACGTCCTTCCGCCCGCGAGGGCGGCTGTCCTTTACTGAGGTTCGGGTCCCTTTGAGATCCTTAGATTGATGACCGTTCCTTCTGCTACCTGGCTGAAGGCTTCAACGCTCTGGTAAGCAACGAATCCTACGCCGACAGTGCTTGAATACTGATTCTGGATGCTTCCTACCTTCAGACCAAGCTCGGTGAGAGCGTTTATTGCTTGCTGTTGAGTCATACCGATAAGGTTCGGTACGGCTACGAGATTGGCGGCACCTGCGCTAACGTAAAGCGTAACGCTCTGTCCTCTGTCTATTCTCGTCGTCGCCTCGGGGTTGGTCGAGCATACTACGCCCGCGGGATATACGTTGTTGGTGATATATTCGGTAGATATGATAAGGTCGAATTCGTACGCCTGCAGTTTTGCTATTGCCGCATCGACCGAGAGCGCGGTTATATCTATCATATACATTGAGTCGCCTTCCGCTTCTCCGTCAAGACCACCGCTGACGACGAGGTCTATTGCGGTAACTCCGCTCGCAACTCGCTGACCGGGGAGGATGGACTGGCTCAGTACCGTTCCCGCGGGATAGTCGATAGACTGTATGCGCTTGACGTTTCCGAGCTTGAGCTTTGAGTCGCTGAGCAGCTTATACGCGTCGGCTTCCGTTCTGTTTTGCTTTTGCGAGTCGTAGACGAGATTGGGTACGGTAACGTACTCTATCATTTCACCGTCGGATACGATCAGCGTTATCGTATCTCCCTTGTTGATGATACTGCCGGGGGCAGGGTCGGTCGTGATGAGGTGTCCCTCCTCAATGACGTCGTCTGCTCGTTTTGCTTGTAATATCTTCAATTCAAAGTTCAGGTTGCTTATCGCAACTATCGCCTCGTTGAGACTGTAATAGGTAAGGTCGGGAAGCACCGTCTGCTCACGTCCTACCGATATGGTGAGCGTAATGTTTGACGCTCCTATCTTCTTTGTGAGATTCGGGGATACCGATTGCTCGAGAATGAATCCGCTGTCGTATTCCTCGGAGTAAGCGTACTCGATGACGACGTCGGCAAAATAATATTCGAGCGATTCCTTTAGCTCCTCACCGTAGAATTGCTTGACGTAATTGTCAACGACGAACTCGTCGTCTCTGTCAGCGGGAGTAACGAGGAAGGTGTTTATCAGGTAGAATATCGTTACCGATACGGCTATTATAAAAGCGCAAACGATGCCGAGTATTATCGGGAACATAGACGTGCCGCCCATTTCCTTGGTCTTCGGCTTTTTCGTTTTTATTCTGAGCGCTCCCGCAGGGTTTTTCTTGAGCTTCATAACGTAAGAGAGCATTTCGGCGGGAGTCTGGAATCTCTGGTCGGGGAGTCTTTTCATTGCCGTGGTTATGAGCTGCTCCAGTCCCTCGGGGATCTTTTTGTCTATTTCTCTTGGCGGTATGGGATCTTCTTTGATGTGCTTCAGCGCGATAGAAACGGAATTTTCGCCGTCGTATGGTAGAGTTCCCGTTGCCATTTCGTAAAGGAGGGCACCAAGTGAGTAGATGTCGGAGCGGATATCTACTCTTTTACCGCTTGCTTGCTCGGGGCTGATATAATATACTGTGCCTATCGCCTTGTCTTCCATCGTGACGGTCTCGGCGGATGGGAGCTTTGCTATTCCAAAGTCGGTGACCTTAATTTGTCCCGTTTGCTTGAGCATTACGTTTTGCGGTTTTATATCTCTGTGGATTATTCCCTTTGAGTGAGCGTGGTCAAGTGCGCGCAGTATCTGCTCAGCGCAGCTGAGTATCTCGTTTACGTCGAGCTTGCCTCTTGCTTTAAGATACTGCTTGAGAGTTATTCCGTCCAGATATTCCATAACGAAATATTTAAGCTCCCCGCTTACGTTGACGTCGTATATTTTGACTATATTCTCGTGCTCGAGAAGAACGACCGCCTTCGACTCGTTTTCAAATCGTTTGACGTTCGTAGGATCCTGCGCCATATCCTCACGCAGCATCTTTACTGCGACCGTACGTCCGTAGGAAAGGTCGGTTGCCATAAAGACGACCGCCATGCCTCCGATTCCGAGCACCTTTTCTATTCGGTATCTGCCGTCAAATACCTGTCCTATATATTTCTTGTATGATTCCATACGTCCTCCGTATCACTATCAAGTAAAAAGAGTTATGGCAAAACGACGATAGCCGTGATGTTATCGCTTCCGCCGTTTTCGTTTGCTCTGTCAATGAGCGCCTTTACACATTCTTCTGCGCTTTTGCCGCTTTTTATAATAGACAAAAGCTCCTCGTCGTCTACGTGGTTGGTCAATCCGTCGGAGCAGAGGAGTATTCCCGCACCCTCGCAGTCACAGCGCTTTATGTCGGCTTCCGTGCTTTCGCTCGTGCCTACTGCGCGCGTAATGATGCTCTTGTTTGAATTGAGCTTTGCTTCTTCCTTGGTTATCTCTCCGATGTCAATGAGGTACTGAACGTAGGAGTGGTCGTGAGAAAGCTGCGTGATGGTATCGTTTATCAGATATATGCGGCTGTCTCCTATGTTGATGACGTACAGATCCTCTCCGTTTACGAGGGCGGCGGCAAGTGTCGTTCCCATTCCTTGAAGCAGCTCGTCGCTCTGCGCTACTGCGTAGACTTGTGCATTTGCTTCTTCTGCCGCTTTGGTCAGTACGTTTATTATCTGCGTTTTCGTAGCGTCGATGGTGCCGAGTATCTCGTCCACCTTGCTCCCGAGCGCTTGCGTGACGCTTGAACAAAAGACCTCGCACGCAAGGCTGCTTGCTTTTTCTCCGCCCGCGTGTCCGCCCATACCGTCGAAAACGGCGCACAGGAGCACTCTCTCTGATAGCTGTGTGAGAGAGTAGCTGTCCTGATTTGAGGATCTCTTCATTCCTATATCGGTATTAGCGTAAAAATCCATAGTTTACACCTCTATTCTGTGCGCGCGTCTTAACTGTCCGCACGCAGCGTCAATATCCGAGCCGAGTCGTCTTCGGATAGTTGCGTTTATCTTGTGCTTTTCAAGAGTTCTCTTGAACGCCTCCGCACCTGCCATAGCAGGTCGCATAAAGCTGCGCTCTTTTACGGGATTGACGAGTATCAGATTTACGTGGACGGGTTCGCCCGCATCGCTGAAGTATCTTCTGATGAGTCCCGCTAATTGCAGTGCGGTTTCTGTATTGTCGTTTTTGCCGTGTATGAGAGTATATTCAAAGCTTATACGTCTGCCGCTCACCTTGAAATAATTAACGCAAGCGCGCATAAGCTCGTCTATCGGGTATTTGTTGTTTATCGGCATCAGAGAGGAGCGCATTTCGTCGTTTGAGGCGTGCAGGGAAACGGACAGCGTTACCTGCAAGTTCTCGCGAGCTAGCTTGTTTATTCCGTCAACCACGCCACAGGTGGAGAGGGATACGTGCCTCAGTCCTATATTTAGTCCGTTTTTGTCGTTTACGAGATGCAAAAAGCGAATGACGTTGTCGTAGTTGTCAAACGGCTCTCCGATACCCATCATTACGACGTTGGAGATACGCTCTCCCGTGTCGTTTTGTGCGCAGATTATCTGTCCGAGCATCTCGGAGGGGTAGAGGTCACGCACCTTTCCGTCAATGGTCGAAGCGCAGAAACGGCAGCCCATTCTGCATCCTACCTGTGAGGAGATACAGAGGGTGTTTCCGTGCTCGTATTTCATAAACACGCTCTCGATAAATTCCCCGTCACATAGACGGAAGAGATACTTTATCGTTCCGTCCTTTTGGGATATCTGCTTTTTTTCTATTTTAGGCAGACGCTCTACGGTGCCCTCGCACAGAGACTGTCTGAGGGAGAGGGGCAGTGTGGTGAGGGAGTTTATGTCTTTTCCCGAATGAAGCCCCGTGAATATCTGTGAGGCTCTGTAAGAGGGCAGACCGAGCTCCGCTACGAATTCTGCCAGCTCCGTCGGAGTCATCGACAAGAGGTCGGGCTTGGTGTTTTCTGTTCGTTGCATTTATCTTCCTCTGATCTTTAAAAATCAAAAACTGCGCTTTGTTTAAGCGTTCTTTATAAGCTTGGCGACGAAAAATCCGTCACAACCGTGCAAGTGAGGGAAGAGCGTGAGCATACCGTCGCTCAAAATGTCAGGGTAGGCGGGAGTGCTGCTCTTTATATTGAATGGGCAAAGAGAAAAGTCGGGATGAGAATCCAAAAACGCCTTTACCGTCAACTCGTTTTCTTCTTTGCGCAGAGTGCAGGTCGAATATACGAGTACGCCTCCGGCTTTGAGATACTTTGAGCTTTCACAGAGAATAGCCGCCCCGAGAGGCGCCAATCTTTGAACGTCCTCCTCACTTTTGTATCTGATATCGGGCTTCTTTGCCATAACGCCGAGCCCCGAGCAGGGCACGTCGCATATTACCTTGTCGGCAAGACCGACGAGAGTCAGCTCGGCGCACTTTCCGTCGTGCTCCTTTGCCTCGATTATCGAGATACCGAGTCTTTTGGCAGTGCCGGTTACCAGGGATAGCTTGTTACGGTGAAGATCAAAGGAAAATACCCGTCCTTTGTCGTTCATTGATATTGCCGCGCCAAAGCTCTTTGAGCCGGGGCAGGCGCAGGTGTCTATTACGAGATCTCCGGCCTTTGCGTCAAGCACCGCAGATGCGATTTGGGACGCCTGATCCTGAACGAAGAAATGCCCGTCGTCAAATCCGTCGAGGGAGGTGACGTTAGCACCGCGCGATAGGCGGAGTGCGTTTTCGGAATAGGGAAGATCGCTTATCTCTACTCCCTTTTGACTGAGCTTTTCTTTGAGCTTTTCCTTGGTAGTTTTCAGCGTATTTATCCTAAGACACGCCGACGGCGGCTCGTTTGAGAATGCCGCGAGTATTCCTTTTGCGTTTTCGTATCCGTAGTCCTCTATCAGAGAGGCGCATATCCACTCGGGATAGGAATAGGTGATGCTCAGATAACTTACCTCGCCGTCTTCTTCTCTTGGGAATACCACTCTCTCTCCGTCGTCTCGGAGATACGAGCGCAGTATCGCGTTTACAAATGACCGTTCCCCTTTCGTTTTGCACAGGGAAACGCTTTCGTTTACTGCAGCGTGAACGGGTATCTTTTCAAGATAAACGAGCTGATACAGTCCCATACGCATTATCATCATAACGCGCGGTTCAATGTGAGAGCATCCCTTTATGCAAAGGCGTGAAATGATAAAATCAAGAGTGATCTGTCTTTCCGTCACACCGTAAACGATAGAGGTGAAAAGCGCCTTGTCAGCCTCCGTGAGACTTGCGGCGTTTATTGCGGAGTCAGTTGCCAGATTTATGTATTTTCCGTTTTTCTGCGCGCTCAAAAGCGTTTTGAGCGCCAGATAACGAGGGTTCGTTTCTTTCATTTAAGTTCGTTCCTCTCGGGAAAGTTTCGTTTACCGTGAGCGTCTGTTTGAAATGAGAATAAGTCTGAGCAGCTGCATCAGAGATACGGCGAGAGCCGCAACGTAAGTCATAGCGGCGGCGGTCAGCACCTTTCTTGCAGCAACAAGCTCGTTTTCGGTCATATCTTGAGAGCCGCGGAGTGCTTCCATTGCGCGTCTGCTCGCGTTGAACTCAACGGGGAGCGTGACGAGCTGGAAAAACGTCGAGAGAGCAAATGCGATTATGCCGAGGGTGACCAGAGGCTGAAGAGAGAAGATAAATCCCATCAGAATGAGAGGCATAGTCAGCATAGAGCCGATGTTGGTCACGGGGATTATCGCAGAGCGTATCTGTATCGGAATATATCCCACGGCGTGCTGTGCCGCGTGTCCCGCCTCGTGAGCGGCAACACCGACGGCGGCGGCAGACCTCGAGTCGTAGGTAGACTCGGAGAGGCGTATTACCTTGGCTTTCGGGTCGTAATGGTCGGTCAGATGACCGTTTACTCGCTCGATCCTAACGTCCGTTATTCCGTTTTGTGCGAGTACCATACGGGCACTTTCGTATCCCGTGATGTTCTTTTTAGTGGTTACCTTTTGATATTTTTCAAAGGTAGTGCTTACCATGCTTTGTGCTATCATGGCAAAAATTACGGCGGGAAGTACGAATATGATGTACGTCACGTCGATTCCGTATAAGAAAAACATATTATCTCCCTTACGTTACGATCGTATTAAGGTGTTTTGTGCGTTTTTGCAGGCGGTCAGGCGAGCAGGTCACCGACCTTGATCTTTCTGCCGTTTATGAAGTCGGAGGAATTCATACGGCCCTTACCTTCGGGCAGTACGCCCGAGATGTCTATTGCTCCATCGCCGCATGCAACCGTTATCACGCCTCCGTCGAGACTGATGACGCTTCCGGGAGCGACTCCCTGACATTTTTTGTCGGAAACCTTTGCCGATACGATCTTGAGCAGAGCTCCGTCGGGAGTGTGAGTGTAGCAGAGAGGGAACGGGGACATTCCTCTTATCTTATTGTGCAGCGTTTTAGCGGGTTCGCCAAAGTCGATCGCAGTTTCTTCCTTCGTTATCTTTTGCGCGTAGGTAGCCTGCGCGTCGTCCTGCGGGATACGAACGAGCTCTCCCGTTTCGGCTTTGCTTATCGTTTCGAGCAACGCCTGAGCACCGAGCGCTGCGAGTGCGTCGTGTATAGTCTCAAAGTTGTCAGTGTCGTTTATGACGAGCTCTTTTTTGATGAGCATATCACCCGTGTCAAGACCGACGTCCATATACATCGTGGTTATTCCCGTCTTTTCCTTGCCGTCAATGATAGCTCTTTGCATAGGTGCAGCCCCTCTGTATTCGGGCAAAAGCGAGCCGTGTACGTTGATGCATCCGAGTCTTGGGTAGTTTATCACGTATTCGGGCAGGATCTTTCCGTATGCGACTACGGCAATGAGGTCGGGATCGAGCTTTTTGAGAGTATCGAGAAAAGCACCGTCTCTCAAGGTCTCGGGGCAGAACACCTCGTATCCGCAGTTGAGAGCAAGCTCCTTTACGGGAGTGGGGGTGAGCTTTTTTCCTCTGCCCTTGGGCTTGTCGGGAACGCTGACGACGCCTACGATCTCGTGGTGGCTGTCAATGAGCGCCTTGAGCGATACTACCGCAAAATCGGGAGAACCCATAAAAAGTATCTTCATTTTCTACTCCGTTATTACTCTTCGTCTTCGTCTTCGTCGTCGAAATATTCGGCAAGCTCCTCGGCGGTGAGCATTTTTATGGCGTGATCGGTGAACAGTATTCCGTCGAGGTGGTCCGTCTCGTGGCATATAGCGCGAGCGAGAAGCTCACTTCCCGTAAGCTCAAACTCGTCTCCGTTTCTGTCAAGAGCGCGTACGGTGACCGTCATAGGTCTGTCGGTGATACCGTTTTTGCCCGGAACGGAAAGGCATCCCTCCAGCTCCTGCTGTCTGCCTTTCTTTGATATTATCTGCGGATTTATCAGCTCGTATACCGTTCCCGGCTCTACTTCGATAACTACTATACGGCGCAAAACGCCAACCTGTACTGCGGCAAGACCGCATCCGTTTGCCGCTCTCATAGTTTCCGTCATATCGTCGAGAAGCGTAAGGATCCTCGGGGTTATTGCGTCGACATTGCGGCTTTTTTTACGGAGAAGCGGATCTCCGTCCTTGATTATGTTCAGCTTTGCCATGCTTTCTCCTTTTTGCTCTGTATTCGCGACAGAGCCGTTTGCTTTATTTTGCACTCTCAGTCCGTTCCTCATATCGAGGAGGGATTGAGGTCTATTGACAGAGTGACCGTGTTTCCGCCCTGCAAAAATTGCGTGAGTATCTCGGAAAACAACGCTCTGCTTTTTGAGTTGAGCTTTGTTTTTACGACCATTCTCATACGGTATTTTTCGTTGAGCTTGTATATCGGTGCTTCAAACGGGCCGTATGCAACGACGGGCGTCGTTTTTACCAGCTCCGCCGCCTTTTCGTTAAAGATGGACGAAAGTATCGACGCACCTCGCATTACGTCGGGCTCGTTGTCGGCGCACAGCGTCAACAAGACCATATCGCAGAACGGAGGCCATATGTATGAACGGCGCAACTCTATTTCTTTTTCGTAAAATTCCTCGTAGTCGCCTCTGGTGCAAAGCGAGAGTATCTCACTTTCGGGCTTGAAGCTCTGTATTATCGCCACGCCCTTCTTTGAAGCTCTTCCCGCACGACCGACTACCTGCGTGAGCAGAGAAAACGTCCGCTCGTTTGCGCGGAAGTCTTCCATTGCCATTGACGCGTCGGCTCCGAGCACTCCGACCAGAGTAACGTCGGGGAAGTCGTGTCCCTTGGCTACCATCTGCGTACCGAGCAAGAGATCCGCCTCTCTGTTTCTGAAAGAACCGAGTATCTCGTCGTACGCCTGCTTGGTGCTTACGGTGTCGGCGTCCATTCTCAATATCTTTACGTCGGGAGCGAAGAGATTTATCTCCTCTGCCGCCTTTTGTATTCCGACTCCCATCCGCATCAGCTTGTCACTGTTGCAGTAAGGGCAGAGCCTCGGTACGACCGCCGTATATCCACAGTAGTGGCATCTGAGCGTGTCGTTTGTATTTTTGTCTCTGTGGATAGTCAGAGAAACGCTGCAATGAGGACAGAGCAGTGATTCACCGCACTCTCTGCAGCTAACGAAATTGTTGTATCCTCGTCTGTTGAGAAAAACGATAGATTGCTCTCCGCGCTGCTTGGTTTCTGTTATAGCTCCTATCAGCTCGCGGCTGACGGGCGAAACATGCGTTGCGCGCAGTTCCTTTCTCATATCGCATATTCTGACGTCGGGCAGGGTAGCGTTGCCGTATCTTTTTCTCAGACACACCAGAGAATAAGTTCCGTTCTTTGCCTTGTAAAAGGATTCCACCGACGGAGTAGCGGAGCACAAAAGCATAAGTGCGCCGTTGTATTTTGCACGGAAGCGTGCAACGTCTTTTGCGTGGTATTTTGGATCGGCGTCGGATTTGTAGGTATGCTCCTGCTCCTCGTCGATTATTATCAGTCCTACGTTTGATAGAGGAGCAAATATGGCGGAGCGCGTACCGATAACGATACTTACCTTGCCCTCGCGTATCCTTCTGTGAGCGTCGAGCTTTTCTCCTTGACTGAGTGCAGAGTGCAGTACCGCAACGCTCTCACCGTAAAAGGAGCAGAAAAGCCCCACGGTCTGCGGTGTGAGGGATATTTCGGGTACGAGAACGATAACGGTGCGCCCGTCGGCTACGACCTCGTCTATCATCGACTTCATAACTCGTGTTTTTCCCGAGCCCGTAACTCCCCAGAGCAGCGCCGCGCGCGCTCCGTCGGCACGGTAAAGATCGCGCAGCTCTAAAAACGCCGCACGTTGCTCGTCGCTGAGGATATTCTTTTTCGTTTCGTCTATTTTGACGTCCTTGTAGGGATTTCTGTATTCGCGTATTTTATCTTCGGATACGAGTCCCTTTTCGATAAGTGCCTTGAGCTGTGCAGAGCTTGCGTCTGCCGCCTCCAACAACTCTCCTTTTTCCGTTCTGCCGTTTTTTACAAGCAAGCTCAAAATGAGCCTTTGCTTTTCGCTTCGCAGTCTTGGCATAACGTCAGGTGCGCCGAGGGAGATCTCCTCTGCTCTGTGCCTATCCGTTGACAGATCTATATACGACTTGTAGACGGTGTTGTCGGAGCTTGTGAGAATATACTCACGGCGTATATATCCCTTTCGCAAAAGGCGCGCAACGACGCTCTCGCACTCCTCGCCGAGCATTTCGGACAGCTTTTTCTGCGTTATCATCGGTTCCGAGAGAACGTAAGAATATACCGTCCGCTCGGGCTCGCTCAGTTCGCTATGCGACAACTCGTTTTCCGTTGCGCAGAGCACCTGCTTTGCCTTTGACAGTACGGAGGAGGGGACCATACATCTGAGTGCCTCTCCGATAGTACACAACGTTTGCTCTTTTAAAAAAAAGCACAGCTTTATCATTTCTTCTCCGAGGGAGAAGTCGGGATCGCAAACGGAATATACCGGTTTTGCATTTTTATATTCACATTTGTCTGACACACCCGTGACGAGAGCAAAGACGCGTCTGTTTGCCATTCCGAACGGGACGCTGACGATGCTTCCGACGCCTACCTCGCCCTCAAGATGCTCGGGGAGGTAGTATTCGTAGGGGTGGTCTATGTGATAGGGTGCTTCAAGGACGTACGCGCTTGCATATAGGCGCATTACTGTGCGTCTTCGCCGGTTTCTGTCGCGTTGTCGGAGTCGTCTGCTTCGGCGTTGGGATCGTATTTTGTTATTTCAAATTCACCCTCGTGGATCTTGCGAACGGCACTTGTAACGGCACGCTCGTCGCTGAGCTCGTCCTTGAGCAGCGCCGCGAGGCTCTTGTCCGTTTCCTTGTTTGCAATGAGCTTTTCTGCTATTGCGCGCTTGTCGCAATATTCATCGGTAAGTATTCTCGCACACTTTGCTGTTGCTACTACTACTTCGTATCTGTTGAGGCCCGTGCTTGTGAGTTCTTCAATTGA
>JAZQXE010000011.1:0-3151 GCA_045632705.1 Eubacteriales bacterium
TAGTGATATTGAAGCCTTAGGGCTTCAGTGATATTTTATTCGCCATAAAACTCGCGTAGCGAATACCACTCGGCGTAAGCCGAATATCACTGCGTAGCAATACAACTCGCCGCAGGCGAATAAAACTGGCGTGATACTCCGCTTGGAGTATCACGCCAAAGTTGCGTCCTTTTTTATTTTACTGTTCCTCAGAGCTCGTATCAGAGGTGAGTGCGGGAGTCTCGGTGTCGTTTGAAGCGTCGTTTGAAGCGTCGTCTGCGGCGCCATCTGCCGCAACCTTTACAGGCAGAGGCTCAAGCTTTAAGAGCGTGTAGAGATATATGCTTCTCGCCCATCCGCCCGTGACGAATAAGTCGAGCACGGTTACTATGATCGAGGTGTTCTGATTTTTCTTCTGATCTTCCTTATAAACGTCGAGCAGATCCTTTAGGTATATGTACTCAATATACGCGCATATCACACCGGGAATGAGATACAGTAAGTACACAAACATACCAAGAATACTTCCGATAATGGGAAGGAAACTAACGAAGAATACGATCATACCGATAACGAATCCACCGAGGAGGTCTACTCCGAGGTAGATCCAGTAGGACTGCTGTCTGTCTTTTACAACGTACTTATCCTTGATGAGCACGACCTCCTTGTCGGGAACGAGGTCGGAGAGCACCCAGACTCTGAAGAATTTTCCGTATATCGGCATCCATGCAAGCCACGCGTACTTTCTGCCGTGCTTTTTCGCAAGCTTGTAAAGCGGTATTGCCTCAACGATGTAAAGCGCAATAGCTATAACGAGCGCAACGATAAATGTAATTGCCGCTACGATGAGCATAATTCCCATCACACCGAGCGATGCAAATCCCGTACCTAACTCAAGGGCGTAAGTGATCTCCTCGAGCACATCCATTACGTCATTAAGTGAACTGTTCATATGATTCTCCTTTGTTGTTAAATGTAAGGTAATTTGATTATACCCCCATCCTCGACGTTTGTCAAGTTTCGATATTTTTCGCGCACGGGGAAAGAGACTACCTAACCGTCAGATACTGTCGACGCTGCGTTTTTTCAGTTCAAGATAACGCTCGTACGGTACGTCAACGTTTCCCTTGCCCGTGCCAAGCGCTATCAGGGGCTTTTTATCTCCATGGAAATCACTGCCGCCCGAGCGCAAAAGTCCCCTCTCGGCGCATATCCTCTCGGATATTGCGCGCTTTTTATCGTCGTAGGAGCTATGAGTCGTCTCGATAGCGTCAAGCCCCGCGGGAATAAGCACGTCGAGCATACTGCACAGCGACTCCTCGTCGGTGTCCTTCAGAGGATGCGCGAGCACCGCAACGCCGCCCGACTCCTTTACCAGACGTATAGCGTCGCAAAGGTCCATACGGTCAGGCTCGCAATAAAATCCGCCATCCTTTGACAATATCGAGTCAAAGCACTCGTCTATCGTCTGAGCGTAACCCTTTTTTATCAGCATAGCGGCTACGTGCGCACGGTTGATGCACTTCGTATCGGGATCGGCATCAAGCAGCTCTTCGTAGCTGATATCGTATCCCGCGGCACGAAGTCTCTGCACCATCTCCACGTTGCTCTCTTCTTTTTTCTCTCTGTAATAAAGAGCTGCCGACTCTATTCTCTCAAACGACTCACGAGGCAAAAAAAGTCCGAGCAGGTGAAATTCACGTCCATCATAGTTACCCGAAAGCTCCACGCCCGCTACCGCCTCAACGCCGAGACGCTCCGCCTCGTCGAGAAATTCACCCAGGCCCGCCGTCGTATTGTGATCTGTCAGCGCTACGGTAAGACCGAGTGCCGCCGCCTCTCTGACAAGCTCCTGCGGCGTGTACGAGCCGTCAGATCTATTTGAATGAGTATGAAGATCGCACCTCATATCATCCGCTCCTTTCGCTATTGCCATTATTGCTCTATCTCCTCAAAAAAGCGCAAAAACCTCGGTGTCCACCACTCCTCGTACCCCTCTCTCGTTGGGTGGATACGGTCCTTCATAAATCGGCGGTAGTCCTCCTCCGACACCCCGCGCATTTCCTCGTCCCAGAATAAGTCAAGAACGTAAATTCCGTACTCACGACCGAGAGCAAAAAGCAGCTCTATCATCCTCTCGTACGCCTCGCTATCGTAGTAGGTGTTCGTATAAAAAACGATGGGGCAACCGTAAGTTTCCCTCGCAAATTCAATAATGCGGCGCATCGCGTCCTCTATCTCGTCTATCGGGATGTTGCGGGTTGCGTCGTTGGTGCCGAGCTGGCAGACGAAAAGATCGGGAGATATCCCTCTGTCAAGAGCAAGAAGCCTCGATAGATAGGAGGTGTTGCCGATATCTGCAATGGTCGTTCCCGACACCGCCTCCTTTATACATTCACATCCGCATCTCTGTCCTATTATATCAACGAATGACACCCCGTCCGACGCCCAACCGTAGGTCACGGATGAACCGAGAAATAGTATTTTTTTGCCTTTTATATCCATACCGATATCCTTTCTGTGCGTCTTCCCAAAAGATATACGACCGCTCACACTCTCATTATACCTCGCACCGATAAAAAAAGCAACAAAAAAACTGCTGCCGCGCACTAACGCCGCGACCGCAGTAAAAGTGCAAGCGTTCTCGTTCTCATAGTTTTTCTCCTCGTAAAATAAAATGCACGACAGCCACAAGATCGGCGCCGTCTCCCATTACAAATTATAATGTACCACGCCAAAGTGCAGTATATAATGGTCAAATTGTGTTTTTTGGGTGAAAATAAGGATGTTTAACACAATGTTTGTAGGGGTCGACGTCCTCGGCGACCCGCAATATACAAATTTCGGCATAAGGATGTTTACTCGTAGGGGTCGACGTCCTCGGCGACCCGCAATATACAAATTTTCGGCAGAGATTGTTTTCTCTGCCGATTTGTGTTATAATGGGATTACATCGTAGGGCGGGGGCTTGCTCCCGCCGCAATGAAAGATTTTGTTTTATGCAACGGCGGCACCAAGGCACCGCCCTACAAGGGATATGGGCTTTGCCCGAAGCCCGCGTTGCAAACAACGCCGTAATACAAAGGCGAAACTGGCGATAAACAGAACGATAAATAAGAATTTGCCAAAGGAGTGTGAATTTTATGAAATCGATAAAAATGATGGCTATCCT
>JAZQXE010000012.1:0-14255 GCA_045632705.1 Eubacteriales bacterium
CAACCCGACATATCCGACGCCTGCGCGCTCATGGCGGTTACCCACGGGCCCGTGCTTCTGTTGCCGAGGAAATATTCTTTTTCGCCGCCCGACTTTGACTTCAAAAAGAAGACGATACCTATTGCGAGCACGGCTACAAAGTAAAGTATAAATGCCAAAACTTCACCGTTAAACATAATAGTGTGACCTCCGTTTAGTGAAAATGCGGTATAAAATCGAAAAAAATTCATTTTTTGCATACCGAAACTAAAGTTTATAGCGATTATAACACATTTTTGAATGAAAGGCAATAAAAAAATGCAAAATTTATGAATAAATATTTATTTTTACGCGGCAGAAAAAAAGAGAGAAAAAAGCGGCGAATTTTAAAGAAAAATGCTTGCGTCGTATTGACAGTTGTATTCTATTATGTTATAATACATTAGCAATTTTTAAGTCAGTACAGAGATGCTGGCAAGATTGGTTATATTACGAGGGACGGCTATACTTGCGCCCTCTCTTGTGTGTAATCTGCCCTGTCGGTTTCGACGGGTTATTTTTTTGCATACCGACGGAAAGGAACGAATGATGAACAAGATGGCAAACTGTATGATAGATGATGACATCAAGGCGCTCGCAGTAAAGCTTTTGACTGATGCGGGCTCCTCTTCCGTTTCATTTGATAAATATCTTTTTCTCCCCGCTTTTTTGGATGTTCACGTACATTTCAGAGAGCCGGGATTTTTTTATAAAGAAAGCATAGCTACGGGCAGTGCCGCGGCGGCGAGAGGCGGATACGGGGCGGTCTTTACCATGCCTAATCTCTCTCCCGTACCCGACTCCCCGAAAAACCTGCGCGTGCAGCTTGACGCAATTGAGCGCGACGCGAGGATAAAGGTCATCCCCTACGGAGCTATCACCGTCGGCGAGGCGGGCGAGAAGCTCTCGGATATGGAGGGTATGGCTGAGCACGTTTGTGCCTTCTCCGACGACGGACGCGGAGTGCAGAGCGCGGATATGATGCGCGAGGCTATGACTCGGGCAAAGGCGCTGGGCAAGATCATCGTCGCTCACTGTGAGGTAAACGATCTTCTCTTTGGCGGTTATATCCACGACGGAGAGTACGCGCGCGCACACGGACACAGAGGAATATCGAGCGAGAGCGAATGGAAGATGATAGAGCGGGATATCGAGCTTGCTCGCGAGACGGGCTGTCCCTACCACGTCTGCCACATTTCAACCAAAGAAAGCGTACGCCTCATCAGAGAGGCGAAGGCGGCGGGCGTAGATATCACCTGCGAGACGGCTCCGCACTACCTCGTATTTTGCGACGAGGACTTGAGGGAAGACGGAAAGTGGAAGATGAACCCTCCCCTCCGCTCACGCGAGGATATGGAGGAGCTCATCCGAGGAGTGCTCGACGGCACGATAGATATGATAGCAACAGACCACGCGCCGCACTCTGCAGAGGAAAAGTCGCGTGGACTTGAAAAGAGCGCGTTTGGCATCGTCGGCCTTGAGAGTGCGTTTGCAGTAATGTACACGCATTTCGTGAAAACGGGCAAAATGAGCCTTGAGAGGCTCGTTGAGCTAATGCACGGCAATCCTACGAAGCGCTTTGGCGTTAAGACGGAGGGCTTTACGGTATTCGACGTATCCGAGCCCTACAAGATAGATCCCGAGAGCTTTCTCTCAAAGGGGCGCGCGACTCCCTTTGAGTCGCACCGCGTCTTTGGCAGATGCGTGATGACGGCTATCAACGGCATACCCGTGTACACGGACGTAAAAGAGTAATAAAAAACAACATATAAATTTCGGAGGCAAAGACAATGGCAAAAAGAACGGATCTCAAGAAAATTATGATCATCGGCTCAGGCCCTATCGTTATCGGTCAGGCAGCGGAGTTCGACTATGCGGGCACGCAGGCGTGTCTTGCACTCAAAGAGGAGGGCTACGAGGTAGTACTCTGTAACTCCAACCCCGCTACCATTATGACGGATACGACGATAGCAGACAAGGTATATATGGAGCCCTTGACGCTTGAATATATCGCAAAGATACTGCGCTACGAGCGTCCCAACGCGATCATCCCCGGTATCGGCGGACAGACGGGACTCAATGTCGCAATGCAGCTTGAAAAGAAGGGCATACTCAAGGAGTGCTCGGTAGAGCTGCTCGGTACCAGCTCCGAGAGTATAGAAATGGCTGAGGACAGAGAGATGTTCAAGCAGCTGTGTATGTCTATCGGCGAGCCTACCATTCCCTCCGAGATCACCTATTCTCTTGAAGAGGCAAAGGCGGCGGCAGGACGTATCGGCTATCCCGTAGTTCTCCGTCCCGCGTTCACCCTCGGCGGTACCGGCGGTGGATTTGCATACAACGAGCAGGACCTCGTTGAGATAGGAACCAACGCATTCAAGCTCTCTCCCGTACACCAGGTGCTCATCGAAAAGAGCGTAAAGGGCTACAAGGAGATCGAGTTTGAGATGATGCGCGACTCAAACGACCACGTCATCACCATCTGCGGAATGGAAAACATCGACCCCGTCGGCGTACACACGGGCGACTCTAACGTCGTAGCACCGATCCTTACCCTCTCCGAGCAGGATCACAAGATGCTCAACGACTCCGCAGTAAAGCTCATAAAGGCACTCAAGATAGAGGGCGGATGTAACGTACAGTTCGCACTCGATCCCAACTCCTCGCAGTATTATCTCATCGAGGTAAACCCCCGCGTTTCCCGTTCCTCCGCGCTTGCCTCCAAGGCGAGCGGCTACCCGATAGCAAAGGTAACGGCAAAGATCGCGGTCGGTATGGCTCTTGAGGACATCAAGATAGCAAACACGACGGCGGCAACAGCACCCAGACTCGACTACATCGTATCAAAGATACCGCGTTTCCCGTTCGATAAATTCTCATCGGCATCAAATGAGCTTGGCACGCAGATGAAGGCGACGGGCGAGATCATGGGCATCGGCTCAAATCTCGAGGAGTGTCTTCTCAAGAGCGTTCGCTCGCTTGAGACGGGCGTTTGCCACTTCCACCTCGCAAAGTTCGACGCGATGAGCGACGACGAGATCAAGGCGTATCTGCGCACCTTCAAGGACGATAATCTCTTTGCTGTGACCGAGCTACTCCGCCGCGGCGTTTCAACGGCTGAGCTGCACGAGATCACCGCTATCACCGAGTACTTCCTCGTTGCCTTTGAGAACATCGTAAAGATGGAAAAGAAGCTCGCGCAGGCAAACTCAGACGCGGCAGTCCTCGCAGAAGCGAAGAAGATGGGATTTGGCGACAAATTTATCGCAAAGCTCTGGGGCAAGAGTGAGCTTGAGATATTCAATATGAGAAAGTCAAACGGCATCATGCCCGTTTACAGAATGGCAGACACGCTCCACACGGGCGCGTACATTCCCTACTTCTACTCCTCCTACACGGACGAGAACAAGTCAAAGCTCTCTGACAAGAAGAAGATCGTCGTTCTCGGTGCAGGTCCTATCCGTATCGGACAGGGCGTTGAGTTCGACTATTCTACCGTTCACGCGGTAACGACGATAAAGAACTCGGGATACGAGGCTATCATCATAAACAACAACCCCGAGACCGTTTCTACCGACTACACTACCTCGGACAAGCTCTACTTTGAGCCTCTGACGGTAGAGGACGTAATGAACATAATCGAGTTTGAACAGCCCGAGGGCGTCGTAGCTTCGCTTGGCGGTCAGACGGCTATCAACCTCGCGGCTCCCCTTGACGCAAGAGGAGTAAAGATAATCGGAACGGACTGCGCGGCTATCGACAAAGCGGAAAACCGAGACCTGTTTGAAAAGCTCCTGCTTTCGCTCAACATTCCTCAGCCCGAGGGTAAGGCAGTTACCGACATCGAGGAAGGCGTCAAGGCGGCAGGACGTATCGGATATCCCGTTCTCGTCCGTCCCTCGTTCGTTCTCGGCGGACGCGCAATGCAGATAGTTGCAAACGAGGAGCAGCTGCGCCATTATCTGAAGACGGCAGTTGAGATCGATGCTGACAAGCCCGTTCTCGTTGACAAGTATATTATAGGAAAAGAAGTCGAGGTAGACGCTATCTGCGACGGCAGAGACGTATTCGTTCCCGGTATCATGGAGCTGGTCGAAAAGACGGGTATCCACTCGGGAGACTCTATCAGCGTTTATCCTACCTTCTCTATCTCATCAAAGGTAAAGGGCACGATACTCGAATACTCAAAGAAGCTCGGACTCGGTATCGGCATCAAGGGACTTTATAACATTCAGTTCATCGTAGACAAGAATGAAAAGGTATATATTATCGGGGTAAACCCCCGCTCGTCGGGAACGGTTCCCTTCCTTTCAAAAGCAACGGGATATAGTCTTGCTGACATCGCTACCGAGGTAATACTCGGAAAGAGCCTCAAGGAGCAGGGTATATTCGATATCTACCCCGAGGAGAAGAAGAGATGGTACGTCAAGGTGCCCGTATTCTCCTTCTCAAAGATACGCGGACTTGACGCTTACCTCTCTCCCGAGATGAAGTCGACGGGTGAGGCGATCGGATACGACGACAAGCTCTTCCGTGCGCTTTACAAGGCTCTGCAGGCATCGGGTATGCGTCTGCAGAACTACGGTACGCTCTTCGTAACGATAGCTAAAAAGGACAGAGATGAGGCTCTGCCTCTGGTCAGACGCTTCTACAATCTCGGATTTAACATAGAGGCAACGGACGGCACTGCACACTTCCTGCGTGAAAACGGCATCCGTACGAGAATCCTCAAAAAGATCAGCGAGGGAAGCGACGAGATACCGAACGCACTCCGTCAGGGACATATCGCTTACGTCATCAACACCTCGGACGCGGGCAGTGCACATCACGCGTCCGACGGATACAAGATCAGAGCCCTCGCAACCGAAAACAATATCACGATGTTTACGGCACTCGACACCGTCAGAGTTCTTCTCGACGTTCTCGAGGAGACCACGATATGCGTTTCCACCATTGATTCCTGAGGTATAAGATGAAACAAGTTTTTTACAAGGTAGCGTCAAACGAGAAGATCGCACGCGACGTTTATAAGATGCGTCTTCTCGGAGACACCGAGGCGATAAGTGCCCCGGGACAATTTATAAATCTCAAGCTCGACGGCTTTTATCTCCGTCGTCCGATATCCGTCTACGACTACGACGCGGAATCGGTAACGATAATCTACAAGAGCGTCGGCGCGGGTACGCTCGCTATGACAAAGCTGGGTGAGGGAGACGTCATTGACACTCTCACGGGACTCGGAAACGGCTACGACACCTCAAAGTCGGGAGATTCTCCCGTTCTTGTCGGAGGCGGCGTCGGCGTGCCTCCGATGTACAATCTCGCAAAGGTGCTGATAGGAGAAGGAAAGAACGTCAGCGTCATTCTCGGATTTAACAACGTCGAGGACGTTTTCTGCGAGGCGGAGTTTGCCGCTCTCGGAGCAAAGGTGTACGTTGCGACCGCAGACGGAAGCTACGGACGCCGCGGCTTTGTTACCGACGTTATGGCGGAGCTTGACTACTCTTACTTTTACACCTGCGGCCCCGAGCCTATGTTCAGAGTTATGGACAAGATAGCGAAGACCAGCGGTCAGTACTCGTTTGAAGAGAGAATGGGCTGTGGCTTTGGTGCTTGTATGGGCTGCTCCTGCAAGACGCTGACGGGCAACAAGAGAATATGCAAGGAAGGGCCCGTTATGGTGAGGGAGGAGATAATATGGAAAGACTAAAGACAGAGCTGTGCGGGATCAGCATGGACAACCCCATCATTCCCGCGAGCGGTACGTTCGGCTACGGATACGAGTTTGCCGAGCTTTACGATATAAACATCCTCGGTACGTTCTCCTTTAAGGGAACGACCAGGGACGCGAGATTCGGAAATCCCACCCCGAGAATAGCGGAAACGCCCTCGGGAATGATAAACGCGGTAGGACTGCAAAACCCGGGCGTTGAAAAGGTCATAAATGAGGAGCTGGTGAAGATGAAAAAGGTCTTCCACAAGCCCGTTATGGCAAACGTCAGCGGATTTAGCATAGAGGACTACGCCTACACCTGCGAAGCTCTCGACAAATGCCCCGAGGTCGGCTGGCTCGAGGTAAACGTTTCATGCCCCAACGTCCACGGAGGCGGAATGTCCTTCGGCACTCAGCCCGAGGCGGCGGCAGAGGTAACGCGCGCAGTTAAGGCAGTTACGAAAAAACCCGTCATCATCAAGCTCTCCCCCAACGTCACGGATATCGTCTCGATAGCAAAGGCGTGCGAGGAGGCGGGTGCAGACGGAATCTCTCTCATCAATACTCTTCTCGGTATGAGAATAGATCTCAGAACGAAAAAGCCCGTCATCGCAAACAAGATGGGCGGTTTCTCGGGTGCGGCAATACTCCCCGTAGCTCTGCGAATGGTATATCAGGTGTCGCAGGCGGTAGATATTCCCGTCGTCGGAATGGGAGGCGTCACGACGGCAGAGGACGTCATCGAGATGATGCTCGCAGGCGCGTGTGCCGTTGAGGTGGGTGCTGCAAACCTCGTCGATCCCTTTGCGTGCAAGACGATAATCGAACGACTCCCCGAGGTAATGGACAGATACAACATTAAAAACTTAAAAGATATAATCGGAGGTGCTCACTAATGGGTAAGGATGTAATTATTGCTTGTGACTTCGCGTCCAAGGCAGACGTTTTGAATTTTCTTGACAAGTTCACGGGTAGAAAGCCGTACGTCAAGATAGGAATGGAGCTTTTCTATGCAGAGGGCCCCTCTATCGTAAAGGAAATAAAAGAGAGAGGACACAAGATATTTCTTGACCTCAAGCTCCACGATATTCCCAACACCGTAAAGAAGTCTATGAGCGTCCTCTCGGGACTCGACGTAGATATGACCAATCTCCACGCATCCGGTACTGTCAGAATGATGGAAGCTGCAATCGAGGGACTCACCCGTCCCGACGGCACGCGTCCTCTTCTCATCGCGGTAACGCAGCTTACCTCGACAGACCAGGAGAGCATGGAAAACGACCTTCTCATAAAGGCACCCATTGCCGAGGTAGTTATGCACTACGCGGCAAACGCAAAGAAGGCGGGACTTGACGGTGTCGTTTGCTCACCCCTTGAGGCAGAAGCGGTACACGGCAGATGCGGTAAGGACTTTATCACCGTAACTCCCGGCGTACGTTTTGCAGACGGCGACATAGGAGATCAGAAGAGAGTTATGACTCCTGCCCAGGCAAAAAGAATAGGCTCTGACTACATCGTCGTCGGCAGACCTATCACGGCGGCAGCAGACCCCGTTGCCGCATACGAGCGTTGCGTTGCAGAATTTGTTGACTGATAAACGGAGGATATAAAAATGGAAAGCTACAAGAGAGAATTTATACAGTTTTTAGAGGGTGCAGGCGTGCTCAAGTTCGGTGATTTCACCGCAAAGAGCGGCAGAAAGATCCCCTACTTCATAAACGCGGGAATGATCAAGACGGGCAACGACATCGCGCGTCTGGGTGAGTTCTACGCAAAGGCGTACACCGAAAAGCTCGGTCAAAAGAAGGCTGTCCTCTATGGCCCTGCATACAAGGGAATATCCCTCGCGGTATCCGCTGCGGTCGCTCTCTCAAAGAACGGCCTTGACGTTCCCTTCTTCTTTAACAGAAAAGAGGTAAAGGATCACGGCGAGGGCGGAGTTTTCGTCGGTTACGTTCCCACCGCAGGGGAGGAGATCGTCATCATCGAGGACGTCATCACCGCAGGAACTGCTATCCGCGAGAGCATGGAGATACTTTCTCACGTTGAGGGTGCCAAGGTTGCCGCTACCTTTATTATGGTAGACCGCAAGGAAAAGGGACAGGGCGAGCGCGGTGCGATGGTCGAGATCGAGGAGCAGTTCGGCTTCCCCGTTTACTCCATCGTTGACGTTTACGATATCATCGAGTATCTTGAAGAGGACGAGGCTAACGCAGAAAACGTTACCCGCATAAAGAACTATCTCGCAGTAAACGGCGCAAAGTAATAACTCCATCTCGGAAAGGAAAAGAAATATGAGAAACGTTCTCAAGATCTCAGACCTTTCGGTAGAGGAGATAGACGCTCTTATCTCCGTTGCCGACGATATAATGGCAAACCCCGAAAAATATAACGAGGCGTGCAAGCACAAGATACTTGCTACCCTCTTCTTTGAGCCGTCAACGCGTACGCGTCTCTCCTTTGAGTCGGCTATGCTCTCGCTCGGCGGTCAGGTGCTCGGCTTTTCCGAGGCATCGTCCTCCTCTTCAGCTAAAGGAGAGAGCGTTGCCGATACGATAGAGGTCGTAGCGGGATACGCTGACATCATCGCGATGAGACATCCGAAGGAGGGTGCGCCGCTCGTTGCTTCTATGCATTCGGACGTACCGATAATCAACGCAGGAGACGGCGGACACTTCCACCCCACCCAGACGTTGACCGATCTTTTGACCATACGTCACGAAAAGGGCAGATTCAACGGCCTGACCGTCGGTCTTTGTGGTGACCTTAAATTCGGCCGTACCGTACACTCGCTCATCGAGGCTATGAGCAGATACGAGAACGTGCGATTCGTTCTCATCTCCCCCCAGGAGCTGAAGCTGCCCGATTTTGTAAAGCGCGAATATATCGACAAAAAGGGTATCGAATGTATCGAGTCGACTTCCCTTGACGCCGTTATGGGTGAGCTTGACATTCTCTATATGACCAGAGTCCAGAAGGAGCGATTCTTTAACGAAGAGGACTACCTCAGACTCAAGGACTCCTACATCCTGACCACCGAAAAAATGAAGCTCGCGCGCGAGGATATGATAGTTATGCATCCTCTCCCCCGAGTCAACGAAATATCGACCAAGGTCGACTCCGACCCGAGAGCTTCCTATTTCAGACAGGCAAAGTACGGCAGATTCATCCGTATGGCGCTTATCCTTAAACTGCTGGAGGTAGAGCTGTGAATATAGATATAATCAGAAACGGCATCGTCATCGACCACATCGCAAAGGGCAAGGCGATGCAGCTTTACTCGATGCTCGGACTCGACCGCCTTGATTGTCCCGTTGCCGTAATAAAGAACGTCCCCTCCAAAAAGACGGGCAAAAAGGACATAATCAAGATAGACGACGACATCAACATCAGCCTTGACGTCGTGGGATTCGTAGCTCCGAACGCGACCATCAACTTTATCAAGAACGGAGAAATAACCGAAAAGAAGTTCATTGGTCTGCCGAATAAGCTGACTAATATAATAAAATGTAAGAATCCTCGTTGTATCACTACGACGGAGCAGGATATCGAGCATATATTTGAGCTCACTGACGGTGAGTGTGCCGAGTACAGATGCATCTATTGCGACACGAAGGCGGATATCAAATAACGAATAACAAAATAAATATCCCCCCGTAAAACGGGGGGTATTTCATTGTACAAAAAAACAAAAGGTGTGCGAGCATAACTCGCAGACCTTTTGTCGTCTTCGGGGAAAGGAGGGTCCCAAAGACGAGTATAGGAGTCAGATGAAAATTCAAAAAGCTTTTGGCTGCTTTCCCCATCAGAATATCTTTCCGGGGTTGAGGATGTTTTTGGGGTCAAATGCACGCTTGATGCCTCGCATAAGCTCAAGCTCCGTTTCGTCCGAGCTTTCTATGAGGTAGGGGCGCTTTGCAAATCCGATGCCGTGCTCGCCCGATACCTTACCGCCCATTTCGTGCGCCTTGTCGTACATACGCTCCATACAGATACGCATACGTCTCTCCCATTCGGCATCCGAGAGATCGTCCTTGAGTATGTAGACGTGCAGGTTTCCGTCGCCCGCGTGGCCAAAGGATTTTATTCTGATATCGACCTCTTTTTCAAGAGAGTGGCAATACTTTACAAGCTCGCTCACGCGGTTTCTCGGTACGACCACGTCGACCTCGTCCATATAGCTCGTACTGCCCTTGATAGCCTCGAGGAAGGAACCGCGTGCCTTCCATATCGACTCGTCTCTCTCCTCGGTATCCGAGATGAGAACGTCGATAGCGCCGTTCTCCAGACATATCTCCGCTACGTTTTCGTATATAGACTCTATCTCCTCCTTGGAGTTTCCGTCAAACTTCAAAAGAAGATAAGCGTCGCCCTGCTTGTCGGGGAACGACGTGCCGAGGTACGCCTCGGAGTCGCGGATGACCTCTCTCTGCATAAACTCGATAGCCGTCGGGATCGCCTTTGCCTTGATTATCTTCGGCACGGTCGAGATAGCGTCGTCGAGAGTCGGGAAAGGAATGAGCAGGCTTATCGTCTTCTTTGGCAGGGGCAGGAGCTTGAGCACGCACTCGGTGATGACCGCAAGAGTACCCTCGCTTCCGACCAAAAGGTCTTTGAGTGAATAGCCCGACGAGTTCTTTACTACCTTGCCTCCGACCTTGATGACTCTGCCGTCGGGAAGTACTGCGGTAAGGCCTCTGACGTAGTCGCGCGTTACTCCGTACTTGACCGCTCTCATACCGCCTGCGTTTGTGGAGATATTGCCGCCGACGGTTGCCGTCTTTTCACCCGGATCCGGAGGATAGAACAGACCTCTCTCCTCAACGTAGGCGAGTATCTCCATGAGCAGCATACCCGGCTCTACGGTAAGTGTGAGATTGTCCTCGTCAAGCTCCAGGACGTGATTCATCGTAGACATATCGAGCAGTATTCCGCCCATTATCGGAACGCAGGAGCCGACAAGGCCCGTGCCCGAACCTCTGACGGTCACGGGTATTTCGTTGTCATAGGCGTATTTCATTATCGCGCTGACCTCGTCCGTGCTCTTTACTACGCATACTATCTCGGGGAAGGATTCAGTGCCGCCGAGCTCGTCGTGACTGTATTCTTCCTTGATATTGCCGTCGGTGAATACTCGCGAGTCGTCACCTCCGAGGAAGCTCACGAGAGCTTCTTTATCTTTTATATCTATCTTCTTATACACGGCGCACACCTCACTTTTCTATCTTTTCAAGCAGTCCCGCAACGACCTGATACAGATCTGCTACGGCACCGTAGTGGGCTACCTTGAATATAGGCGCCGTTTCGTCGGTGTTTACTGCGAATATCACGTCGGAGTTGTTCATTCCCGCCGTGAACTGAACGGCACCCGAAACGCCGAAGGTCATAATGAGCTTCGGTCTTACGGTACGTCCCGACAGACCTATCTGCTGTTTTGCGTCGCACCATCCGCACTCAACGAGGGGACGTGTGCAGGCAAGCTCACCGCCGAGCTTTTCAGCGAGAGTACGAAGCAGCTCAAGATCCTCTTTCTTTTTCACGCCTCTGCCCGCTACGACGAGCACCTCCGCAGTCTCAATGCTCTTGACGACGGGCTTATCCTCTACGCTGAGCACCTCAATTCCCGAGGAGAGATCAAGCTGATCGGTCGTATGCATAACGATCCTGCCGCTTTCCTTCTCGTTTCTCTCGGGGGCGTCCATTACCTTGTATCTGACCGTCGCCATCTGCGGACGGTTGTTGGGCGTATGTATGTGCGCCATAATATTACCGCCGAATGCGGGACGTATCTGTGCAAGCGCACCGTCCTTGTCCATTTCGAGTACGGTACAGTCAGCCGTAAGTCCCGTACGGAATCTCGCGGCAACTCTCGGTGCGAGCTGACGTCCGACGGGCGTCGCTCCGACGAGTATGGCGTTTGGCTTTATTCTCTTGATGAAATCCTCGAATATTGCCGTGTAAGGCTCGATGATGAAATGCTCTACTCTCGTGCAGTCGTAGAGATGCACCTCGTCTACACCGTAGTGAAGAAGCTCGTGGGCAGCTGCATCGAGCTTGTATCCGATGAGGATACAATAGACCTTCTGTCCGACGACAGAAGCAAGCTCTCTTGCCTTTCCGATAAGCTCAAGCGTTACGGGATGCACGCCGCCGCGCGTCTGCTCGGCGTAAACGCATATACCCTGCCACTCGGAGAGGTCCTTTTTCGGTTCGATCTCGTCCTCGACGTATTCAACGGCACCCGCGGGGCCTTTCTTTACGCATATACGGCACATCTTACAAGCAGCGTTAGCCTCAAACTTACCGCTCTTGTAGTCGATAGCGCCAAAGGGACACAGCTTTAAGAAAGCGTTAATGTCCGTTACTTTGTCTTCGTGAAATATCAGCTTCGGCATCGTCGTCCCCTCCTTATACGAATTTCAGCTCACGGAGCTTTGAATAAATGGCGGTGCTTATCTCTTCACCCGAGCCCTCGAGCATTTCGCGCTTGTCGTTTGCTTTAGGCGGGAAGATACGCTGCACCTGCGTCGGTGAGCCTGACAGACCGTACTTCTTCTCGTCTCTGTCGGCGAGATCGGCAAAGGTGATAGTCGTTATCTTCTTGTCTTGTGACGACTTTTTCTTGACGTACGAGGGCAGACGCGGCTGATAGATGTTCTTGTCTACCGAGATAAGGCAAGGATACGAGATAAATGAACGCTCGATCGCCGTCTGCATATCCATCGTTACGCGCAGTCCGCGCGCTCTGACCTCGTTTATTTCTATGACGTTTGCTATACAGGGGATATCCATATATTCGCTCATCTCGGGGCCGACCTGCGCGGTGTCTCCGTCGGTGGTCTGCTTTCCCGTGATGATAATGTCAAACTCACCCGCCATGGCGATACCCTGGCTGAGAGTGTAGGAGGTCGCGAGAACGTCCGCTCCCGCAAACTTTCTGTCGGTGAGAAGATACCCCTCGTCCGCTCCCATGGAAAACGCCTCCTTGATGACCTCGGTGGCAGAGGGCGGTCCCATCGTTATGACGCTGACCTTTCCACCGTTTTCTTCTTTTAGTCTTAATGCAGTTTCAAGGGCGTAGAGATCGTACGGATTCATCTTTGAGTCCGCACCGTCACGCTTGAGTACTCCCGTAACGGGATCGACCTCGACCTTGTTCGAGCCCGGAACCTGCTTTATGCATACCATTATGTTCATAAATGTGTGCGAGCTGTCGCTCTCTCCTTCCGTCGTGCGAATGTAGAATTTGCTTCGTCATTATTATAGCTCAAAACACGCACGTTTTCAATGCATTTTCAACAATTGAACAATTATTTGCCATAGTTTCTTTGTGCAAATTTTATCAAAGTGAAGGAGAGGTCGCGTCGGCAAAACATTGTTATATAATTAACGCCCGCATAAACAGAAAAAGCGCATCCGCAAGCCGAGCAAGAGGCGGAGATGCGTTTTTTCGTCGTTTCGCTTGTTAAAAATATATCAGCTCAAAAATGCCCTCGCAAGACGCGAGGAGCAAGGGCGTTATGTGTATTTTTTGTAAAAAGGACGAGGGGCAAAAAAGGGGACGCAGTCCACCGCCCCCCCACCTCGTCGTCCGAGGGGCAAAGTTCTCGGGTATGGCAACCCGGGCGGCGTCGAGACAATACTGTCTCTTGCACAGAAAAAGGGCTGACTCTGATAAGTCAGCCCTTTTGCCGTTTTGCTTTTTTTGGAGCTTATTCAGCTGCCGTGAATGCGGGAGAGCCGTCGAGAAGAACGACTATACCGTCAAAGTTTGCGAAGGTCGCCTCGGTAACGGCACCGCTCTCGATGAGAGCCGCGTCAAGTGCGATAACTCCGCTTCCCGTGATCTTGGAGAAGCCTACGGAGTAGAGGTATGCGTATGCGCCATCCTCAACCGTAAGTATGGGAGCCTTGCTCGACTTCCAGGTATCAGAAGCCGACATATCGGTTACGTTTGCGCCTTCACCGAATACTACCGATCCGCCGCTGGCTACCTTGAGAGTAACGGCACCGGTCTTGTATCTGGAGTAGATGTCTATATTGTCAAAGATGTAATCACCCTTGATAGTAACCGTGATTGCTTTGTCTCCGAGAAGGAGCGTACCCTTCTGAGTTCCGCTGTTCGTTCCTGCCGCGTTAAACATTCCGCCGTCTCTATAATCGTTGTCGCCGTCTACTGCCGTTATGAGAACGGGAGAGGTCGTTGCGCCGAAGGTAACGTCAGCGGAGATGAAGCCCTTACCGGAGGAAAGGATCGTACCGCCGCCCGGAACCTTGGAGATAGCCTTTGTTATAGTAGCAACAGGAGCGTCAATCGTAAGACCGCTGTTCGAGTCAGAAGCCTTGTATCCGTTGGTCGAACCGTTTGCCCAGTGGATGATATCGGTAGCGGAGAGAGTGGGGATAGCGGGCAGATCGTATGAGCCGTCAGCTACGACGACGATCTCGCCTGCAGAGTTAACTACATTACCCTCAAATCCGCAGAAGAGAGTGGGAGTAGCCTCACCGCTCGCGATGATCTCGT
>JAZQXE010000013.1:0-3970 GCA_045632705.1 Eubacteriales bacterium
GACAATATCATTCACGTTGACGGAAGTGTAGATCCACTGCGTGACGTTGAAACGATAGATATGGAGCTTATCCTTTCCGATATGGAGATGATGGAACGCCGTATCGACAGAGTAAAAAAAGCAATGAAGGGCGACAAGAGCCTTGCCGCAGAGCTTGAAGTATGCGAGATGATAAAGGCGTGTCTTGATGAGGGTAAGAATGCACGTTCTCTCGATCTTGACGATGAACAGCGCGCTATGATAGCAGATACTCCTCTTCTTTCGATGAAACCCGTAATTTACGCAGCCAACATATCCGAGGATATGATATCCACCGACCTTGATTCATACGCGGGATACGCAAGACTCAAGGGACACGCAGACGCCGAGGGCTCACAGATAATCGCCGTGTGTGCCGAGATAGAGGCAGAGCTCTCCGAGCTTGACGGTGAGGAGAAAAAGGCGTTTCTCTCTGATCTTGGAATAGAAGAGAGCGGACTTGACAGACTTATCAGCGCTTCTTACGCACTTCTCGGACTTATCTCTTATCTCACCGCAGGACCTAAGGAAGTCAGAGCCTGGACGATAACGAAGGGCACGAAGGCTCCGCAGGCAGCAGGAAAGATACACAGCGACTTTGAACGCGGATTTATCAGAGCCGAGATAATAGCCTTTGACGACCTTGTAAGAGAGGGAAGTGAAAAGGCAGTAAGAGAAAAGGGACTTATGCGCAGCGAGGGTAAGGATTACGTCATTGCAGACGGAGATATCGTCCTTTTCAGATTTAACGTATAATTTTATAACAAAAAACAGTGTTCTTTTAAAACAAACACTGTTTTTTGTTTTGCTTATTATTTATTGGCAGTTAAACGCTTGTGTTGGCAACCCTTCAGTATCGTTTTGTCGGGTATAGTTTCCACATCTTTTCAGAAAAAGTTATTTTGATGAGGGAAGGCGTTTGCGCAAAGAACCCGCTACGGCTCTCAGATATTTCGCATTTTACATTGGTATTCCGTGCGATCGCGTTTTTATAGAAGCGCCAAAAACGGAGATACGTCTTCTCCCTCTGCTTTCATTATTTTTACGACCTCGTCTATCGTCGGCAGACTCGGTTGAGCGCCGCTTCTGCTTACGGTTATGGAAGCGGCGTAAGAAGCAAACGTCAGACAACGCTGAATATCCGCACCAAGACAAAGAGCGGTGCAGAAAGAAGCAACGAAGCTATCTCCGGCGGCTGTCGGGTCTATCGCCTTGACGCCCTGTACGGCGTCTCTTAGATATACGTTATTTCCTTCTCCGTACAAACAACCGTTTTTACCGAGAGTGATTATTACCCCGCGCGTAGCGTAAGCGTTCAGCGCGTTTGCGGCATGCGCCCTCTGCGCCTCGTCGCTTGCATCGTATCCCGTAAGTAGATACGCCTCGTGCTCGTTTGGAGATATGTAGCTGAGGAGTGAACGCATCTCGTTTGGTATCTCGCGAGCGGGAGCAGGGTTGAGCATTACCGCAACGCCTTTATCCCGCGCGTATCTTGCCACTGCGAGATTTATCTCCGTCGGTATCTCGTTTTGCAGGATCACCATATCAAACTCGGATATCTTTTCCTTTAAGAAAGCAACGTCGTCCGTTTTTATTGCGTTGTTAGCACCAGAAATTACGAGAATTCTGTTTTCCGCACCGTGATCGGTGTTTTCCACCTCGATGAGCGCAACTCCCGTGCTTTCGTTTTTATACTTTTTTACCTCGGAGCAGTTAACTCCGTTTTTCTTCATTCCCTCTATAAGAGAAAGACCGAATTCGTCACATCCAATGCCTCCGACGAGCGTTACGTCAGCTCCGAGTCGCGCTGCTTGTACGGCTTGGTTTGCACCTTTGCCACCTGCCGCCGTGGAGAATTTTTCTCCCATTACCGTCTCGCCTCTGTCAGGGAGTCTTTTTGCGGTGCATATCATATCCATATTTATGCTTCCGACTACGAGTATTCTTGGCTTTTTCATTTTTATCCTCTTTTATTTACTTAATATATACATTTTTGCTATTGCAGGTATTTCACGGATACTGCCCGTCAAGTAGAATTCCCACTCCGTCTTCGAGGTAGCGTGAGCGCACTCACCGAGCCCCGCGATCTTTGCCAGATTCGTCGCTCTGAATATATGGTAGGAATTCGTCACGAATACCACACTATATTCTTCTTTAAAATAATCGTCAAGTATTGCTTTTGAATAAAGGAAATTTTCGTAGGTGCTCGTCGCTCGCTCCTCCGTGAGTATTTTTGACTCATCTACTCCCCTCATAGTGAGGTATCGCTTCATCGCCTGAGCCTCCGTTACGGTCTCTTGCGGGCCTTGTCCTCCGCTTACCACGATTACAGCATTTGGATTCTTTTCGTGGTATCGTACTGCTCTGTCGAGTCTGTTTGCGAGGTTTGGCGTCGGCTTGTCACCGTCGACACTTGCTCCGAGCACTATTATTGCATCCTCCGTGTAGTCACAGCTTTCCATATTGCCGTAAACGTTTAATACAAAGCACACGACAAGAATACAGCCTACGAGTAAAAAGTACGCGCACCGCAGTGGATCCGGTATCTTATTTTTGAAAAGAGTAAGCAGAATAAACAACGCTCCAACGACAATGAGTGATAGTTGTCCGACGCTGAAGTTAGAGCTGATACTTGCCCAAATACCGTTGAATATGAACGCCGCACCGATCACGTGCGCCGCGATATCCGTCGGTTTTTGAATTGCGTTGCTTTTCATAAAAGCTCTCCCTTACCCGTATGAAGCACGACGGGGTATTTTTTCATCGGCTCGATGACTATTCCTTTTAGTCCGAGCATATTCTCGTCAGCTTCGTAAAGTCCCGAGACGAGCGCGTCAAGTGAGCCTTCTATCACGATGAAATTTTCACCTCCGAGAGACCTTGTGAAATCAACGCATTTTTGCTTTGTTAAAAAGGCAGGGAAGTACTTGTCCTCCGAGCCCTTCGGAGCGAGTGCGCACAACTCGGACATTCCGTTGCTTTTCTCGATGAAAGGTGTAGTGTAGTAAAAGGATACGTCGTTTACCTTTTTAGAGAATTCCCGTGCCGTTATTTTGTTTTTCAGATATTCGTCGGCGGCTTTTACGTATTTTATATCGCTATCACTGCCAAAAAGATAAGTGAATATTTTATTTAGCATTATCGCTTCGTTAACCTCTCTCAAAACAAAAAGCACCAACCTCGTTGGTGCTTTTGTCAATTCTTATTTTTCCCAGGGGAATACGTACTGACTAAGTCCCAACTCGTCTCTGATAGCCGTAATTTCCTTTTGTACGGATTCGTTTATCGGTACGCCGTCCTTGCGCGCAAGACGAACGAGATACTCTTTTTCTCCTGCGGTATAGATGTGATCCTGACCGGGTGCCTTTCTTGATGCTCTCACTGCACGCAGTATATCTCCGGCTTTCTTTCTGCACGCTTCTTCACCGAGGAAATGCTCCGTGTCAATAGCGATAAAGAAATGACCGAGATGATAGGGGGATTTGTTTCCGTCCTTGTCTTTTCCGTCCAGGTCTTTTCCGTACGCACCATCCTGAAGAGCAGCGCAGAGCAACTCAACTATCATAGCGTAGCCGTAACCCTTGTATCCGCCGAGAGCCTCACCGATACCTCCGAGCGTTGTGAGTGCCGCCGTGCCTCCGCGTATCTTTTTGAGCGCAACTCCGGCATCTCCCTCTACGGGCTCGCCGTCGTCACCTATGATGGTACCGGGATGGACTTCTTCGCCTATTCTTTCGTAGTATTCTATCTTGCCGTTTTGAGTTATAGAAGAAGCACAGTCGAGAAGAAAATCAAACTCCTCGTCAGAGGGAATACCTACTGTGAGAGGGTTGGTACCAAACATTCCCTCAACTCCAAAGGTGGGGGCAACGGAGGGGCGAGCGTTTGTGCCCGTCATACCGATACATCCGGCTTTGCACGCCATAGAGGGATAGAAGTCGGATCGTAGCCA
>JAZQXE010000014.1:0-7835 GCA_045632705.1 Eubacteriales bacterium
AATACCTCGGCGGCGGTACGCGTTTACAGCCCTTGTACCGTTAATATCTACGGTGGCAGCTATCTCTGCACGGGAGTTACAAAGACGGCACTTTCCGTGAGTGGAGGTACAGTAGTTATCGAGGGCGGTACGTTCTACGGAAATTCAATAGTTACCTACGGCGCGTCTGCTTCCATTACCGTAAAGGCGGGCGTGTTCGAGTCTGATATTACGAAATACGTTGCCGAGGGCAGTACTGCCGTTCAGGGCGCTGATAACAAATATACCGTTACGGTAGACGAGATACTTTATAACGTCTACGTTGAGGGCGGAAGCGGCTCCGGCAGCTACGCGGCAGGTGATACGGTCACCATAACCGCAAACGACGATACCGACACCTCTACGTTTATCGACTGGTCTTTGATCGCGGGCGAGCTTGTGATCGAGGATGCAACTGCAAGAAGCATCACGTTCATAATGCCCGAGTACGACGTATCTATCATGGCAAACTTCAACGTAATTGCCGGTCCCGAGGATACGGATACGGATACCGATGCCGATACGGCAGACGATACGACGGTAGCGGACGATACGACGGTAGCGGACGATACAACGACTCCTCCCTCAACCTCCACCGTTAACGGAAACGTGACGGGAGAAGGTACGTCATCGGTTACCGATGAGGTGCAAAACGGTGGCGGAAATACCGTTGCTATCATTATTCTCGTAGCTATTCTCATAGCTCTCTTGATAGCGGCTGTGATCGTGTTTATCATTCTTCTGGTCAAAAAGAACGAAAGAGACAGAATGATCGCGGCAAGAGCGAAGCTTGGCAAGAGCCTCGTAGACGACCTGGCAGACCAGCTCTCCGACCTTGATTTCGGCGACGATCTTATCGTTGGGATGGGCAGCGGCGCCGCATCTGCTGACGCCGGAAAGGAAAAAGCTGCAGAAGCGGGCAAGACGCAGCTGCGCGAGGTAAAAAGACCTAAAAAGCAGCCTACCAAGGACGCTTTCAAAAAACAGTAAATCAACTCTGCGCGGTTAGGATCCGTGCGAAAAAATAAAACGTCGGCATCTGTGACCTTGTGCTTTTAGCGTGAGCGCGGATGCCGCGTTTGCGAGTAAGAAAAAAACGGAGGAAGCGAGTATGAGCGAATGTATCAAGGCTCCGCTTATCAGCATTATCGTTCCCGTATACAACGTGGAAAAATATCTCGGCAAGTGTATAGAATCGATAATGGCACAGACCTACGAAAATATAGAGATACTGCTCGTTGACGACGGTGCAACCGACACAAGCGGCGCGATATGTGACGCTTACGCTGAAAAGGACGCCCGTATCCGAGTTATACACAAGGCAAACGGCGGACTCTCCGATGCGAGAAATCGCGGCATTGAGGAGGCAAAGGGTGAACTTCTCGGTTTTATAGACAGCGACGACTATATAGACGCCGATATGTTTGAGGTGCTATATAGGACTATGGCAAAATACGACGCCGATATGTCGATGTGCGGCGTTTACGAGCTTTACGAGGGACAAAAGGTAGAGCAGGTAAGCGAGATAAAGGATTTCTGCACCGATGCAGAGGGCGCTATGAAGATCGTAATGGACGGTATGATAAATTACGCCTACGCCGTCAACAAGCTTTATAAGCGCGAGCTCTTTAACGAAGTCAGATACCCAGTCGGAAAGATAATCGAGGATGCGTTCGTGATACTGTTCCTGCTTGACAAAACGAGCAAGGTTGCCCTGACCAATGAGAAGAAGTACTACTACTTCCACCGTGAAAACAGTATTACTTCAAACTCTTTCAGACAAAAGCACTTTGACTGCATAGAGGCGCACGAGAACAATTATAAATTTATATGCGAAAAGCACCCGTCGCTTGAAAAGACGGCGCGTATGAGACTTTACTGGTCGCGTTTCTTCGTACTTGACAAGATGCTTCTTTTGGACGGAGTGAAAAAGGAAGACTATATGCCGCTTGTCAGATACATCAGGGGCGGTGTGGGATATATCGTATTTGAGAGCATACTCTCAAAGTCGAGAAAGATAGCAACTCTCGTGCTTCTTTTCAGCGTCAGAGCGTACAAGGCTCTGCTCGTCAGAAGCAACGAGAAAAACAGAAGGATAAACAAGGACGAAAAAAACTCCTGAGAGGGAAAGTCAACGTCAAACGGAGGTTGAACAAATGAAGAAGAATATTTGCTTTTTCGGGTGTGATTTTCAGCTCGGAGGCGCCAATATCGTTGCGGTGAAGCTCGCAAACGAGCTGTGCAAGAAATATAACGTATTTTTCGTTGCGGCGTCCGACGACGAGGATAGCACCTACGGCAAGGACAATATCGATCCCTCCATAAAATACTTTAATTTTGCCGTACCGAGAAGCAGGATACTCAAGATGCGCGCAGCGGTACTTCCGAAAATGAAGCGCTTCGTAAAGGAGCATAATATCGACGTCGTGTACGCGATAGGCTATTACGCTGCGTTTTATATTGCGCCGATATTCTCGGCAAAGGGCAAGTGTAAGTACGTTTTCTGCGAGCACGGCGCTCCGAGAAATCAGATAAACGACAAAAAGGGAACGCTGATGCGCCGCCTAAGCGTTCGTGCTTACGATATGACGGTAGCTCTGACCGAAAAGTCGGAGCGTGATTTCGTTTCGCTCATAGGAGCAAAGCCGAGCAAGGTCTGCACCATCTACAACTGGGTGGACGAGCAGGACGGCTTGGCGGGGGATTACCGCACCGACTCAAAAAAGATACTCACCGTCGGAAGAATAAGCGAGGAAAAGGGCTTTGATATGCTTGCCGATATAGCTCGCGACGTTTTTGCTTCTCATCCCGATTGGGAATGGCACGTAATGGGCGACGGCCCCGAGAGAGCGTCGTTTGAAGAAAAGGTGAGAGAATACGGTATAGAAAAGAATATCGTGATGCACGGCTCGGTATCGGGTGCGCCTCAGTATTTCGGTGAATATTCGATAATGGCGCTGACCTCGTACCGAGAGGGACTGCCCCTCGTGCTTCTCGAGGCAAAGGCGAAAAAACTCCCCTGCGTCAGCTTTGACGTCGTAACGGGACCATCCGAGATCATTCGCGACGGAGTCAACGGATATCTCATTCCCACCTACGACAAAGCGCTTTTTGCAAAGCGCCTGTGCCAATTGATAGAGGACGAAGCGTTGCGAGTCGGTTTTTCTGATAACGCCTACCTCGATATAGACAAATTCAAAAAAGATAAGATACTCTCTGAATGGGTACTTCTTACGGAAAAGCTGTCGGAGAATAAATGAGAACGAAAAAATCACTTATCAACGTAGCGATAAGCTGCAGCTCCTATCTCATTTGTATGATAGGTACGTTTATCATACGCGGAATGTTCAACCGTATACTCGGTGAGGACTATGCGGGAATAGAGAGCACATTTCTCAACGCAGTTGCTATGCTTGCCGTAGTTGAGCTCGGTATAGGTACGGGAATAGTATATAAGCTTTACAAGCCCATAGCCGACGGAGATAACGTGCAGATAGCAAAGCTTTTGAAATTCTATAAAAACGCGTATTCGGTAATCGCGCTTGCGGTATTCAGTATCGGTGTCGTGGTGGCGGTCATCATTCCGTTTGCAATAAACGAAGATTACTCTCACCTGTGGCTATCTCTGATATTCCTCTTGTATCTCGGCGATACGCTCGCGTCGTATCTGTTTGCTAACAGACGTGCGATGTTCGTGGCAGACCAGAAAAACTATATAGCTACCCTTTGCTACACGGGAGCGCAGTTTATAAATCTCGTGCTTCAGGTACTGTTCTTGACGTTTTTCGTCGACGTGCTTGGAGCAAAGACGGCGTTTGCCGTATATCTGATCATCAAGATAGCGGTACGACTTATTGAGAATTGCTCGATCGCATATCTGTTTTCAAAGAAATATCCGCAGATAGATCTCAAATCTCGGCAAAGTATCGGAAAAGAGGAAAGAAGCGAGCTGTTTCTCAAGATACGTGCGCTGATGGTGCACAAGGTCGCAGGATTGAGCCTTCAGGCGACTTCCTCTCTTATAGTGACTAAACTCGTTGACGTCGTTCGCGGTGGATTTTACGGAAATTATATTTCTCTGTCAAACGCGATAAACACTATCGGAACGCAGTTTTTCAACGGCATTACCGCGAGCTTCGGCGATCTTTACGTTAGCGTTGATAAAAGTGAATCCTACCGTAAATTCAAGTGCATCTTTTTCGTTAACTATCTGATGTATTCCTTCTTTGCCGTATCCTATTTTATAGTCAGCAAGCCTTTTATTGAGCTGTGGATAGGAACGGGGGATGCGGTGTTTTCCTCCGCTACCGTAGCGCTGATGTCCATATATATATATATGTACGGAATACGCCAATGCATATTCGTAGCGAGAAACGTCACGGGTGAGTATACAAAGGACAAATGGTACGCCGTGATCGAGGCGTTGCTCAATTTCGCGGTCGGAGCTCTGCTCGTGTGGAAGATAGGCGTTATCGGTATACCGATAGGAAATATCGTCAGCATTCTTGCTATTCCTTTCTGGGTGCAGTCAAGGATAGTGTATTGCGACATATTCGGAGTTAAGCTGCGCGAGTACTACAAGAGTTATTTTGCATATATGCTCGTATTTCTTTTCTGCGGAGCAGTATGTTATCTGTTCTGCGAAAGCGTCGAGACGGGAGATCTTCTCATAGACCTGATAGTTCGTCTGGCGGTGTGTGCTACGGTACCGAATCTTATAAACGTCGTATGCTTTATAAAAACGCCGGAGTTTGCTTACGTCAAAAATGCCGCGGCATCAGTTGCCGGCAAGCTCATTAAAAAATAACAGAAAAAGAAAAAGCGTTGCCTACCGAGAGAACTCGGCGGGCGACGCCTTTTTGCTTTTACGGGATGAGGAGGTCAATGGGGAAGACGTTTCTGAGTACACCAAAGACCAGCAGCGTTATCAGAATAATGAAAAGAAGTACAGTTTGCAGCTTTGAGAGGGAGGTATCGTCGTATCGTACGTATTTGTACGCGCCGACCACGCTTAAAAATACGAATAGAGGTGAGAGAACGAATACGGCAATATTGCTGCTTAATGCGTTTACAATATCTCCGCCTGCGAGATATAAGAACATCCGAGATATTCCGCATCCGGGGCAATACAGATGAGTCAGAGAATGGAATATACAGGGGATGCCGAGATCGGTCAGCTTTATAAAAATCACGTACGCGACGCCGATCAGTAATAATATTAGCACTTTCCGTATCAAGTGCAAAGCACGTTGTTTCAACTTATCATTCCTTATCTTTTTCTGTTGGCTTTTCGTCTGCAAGATATAATATATATAATTATAATGTAAATTGACGAAAAAGTCAACACGGAGGAACGGAGTAAGAAAAAAGATGTTTTTTTAGCACTGATACGTACTGTTTACAAATAATTCATAAAAATTAGCGTTTAAACTCTTGACAAACAGAGATAATAGTGGTAGATTTATATTGTAATTAGCACTTAAACACATTGAGTGCTAAAAACAAAGCAAAAAACGACCAAAAAAGGAGGTATTCGGATGTCGGGAAAGCACGACGTTCTCAGCGACAGAAAAAAACTCATTCTCAGAGCGATCGTTGAGGCGCATATTCAGGACGGTGAACCCGTCGGTTCAAAGACGCTGCTCGAGCGCGGAACGCTTACCTGCTCAAGCGCAACTATCAGAAACGAGATGGCGGAGCTTGAGACTCTCGGATATCTTCAACAGCCCCACACCTCCTCAGGCAGGATACCCTCGGAGCTTGGTTACAGATTTTACGTTGATACTCTCTCAAAGGAGTATAGCGAGGCACATGCAGACCTTGAGAGCATAAAGACGGCGCTTGATGAAAAGCAGACGGAGGTCGATAAGATCTTAAAGCAGGCTTCAAGGCTCGCGTCAACTCTGACAAATTACACCGGACTCGCACTGAAGCCCCGTCCCGAGCTTGACTCTTTCAAACGTTACGAGTGTATTTACATCAACGAGCGTAACTTCCTTCTCGTTATGATATCCGAGGACGGAAGAACGAAGACGAAAAACATCAGAGTACCATTTGACGTGATCGCGGAGGACGCGCAAAACATCACCAACGCCCTCAACAGTATGATAGCGGGCGTAGCGCTCAGCTCTATCAACGTTCCGATGATCATGCAGATGGAAAAAATGGTCAGACAGGGAAGCAAGCTTATCTCTCCTATAATAAAGGGAATATACGAGTGTCTCAACGATTCTGACCAGGGGGATATCAATATCGAGGGTGTCGACAATCTGCTCGGATACCCCGAATATTCCGAAAAGGAAAATCTGCAGGGTCTTCTTGCTCTTGGCAGACAAAAGGACAGACTGCTTGATCTTATCAGCGAGGATGACGACGACGATGACGTCCACATCTTTATAGGAAGCGAAAACGTGCTCGACTCCATGTCAAGCTCCTCTCTTATATATAAGACGGTCAAAAAGGACGGCAAGGTCATTGGAGCCGTTGGCGTTATAGGCCCGAGAAGAATGGAATATTCAAAGGTCATCGCAACGGTAGAGAATCTTGCAAAGGGCGTTAGCGAAATAATAGCTACGGACGCCCCAAACGGACAAAAGATGCTCAGCGCATCAACCAATACTACGGAGGCACAAGATGAGTGAAATCAAAAATAACGCGGACGCTCAGATAAACGACGAGGTGAACGCAAACGAAACTGCTACCGCCGATACTTCCGACAACGCAAAGCAGGGCGAGAAGCAGGAGCGCAAGGACAAAAAGGCGAGCAAAAAGCTCGAGGCGCAGTTAAAGGAGCTTACCGACAAAAACGCGGCACTCGAGGCGTCACTTGCCGAGGAAAAGGACAGAGCACTCAGAATAATGGCTGAGTATGAAAATTTCCGCAGAAGAACGAAAGCTGAGCGCGAGAGCGTTTACGCTGACGCTTATATCGACGCTATAAAAGAGATACTTCCCATAATGGACAATCTCGACAGAGCGGAAGGATTTGATAACGCAGAGGACGTAAAAACGGGACTCGTCATGATAATGAAGGGTGCAAGAGAGGCACTCAAAAAGATGGGCGTTGAGGAGATCGAGGCGCTCGGACTTGAATTTGATCCCAACCTTCACAATGCGGTAATGCATACGGAGGATGAGAGCCTTGGCGAAAACACGGTGTCTGCCGTGCTTCAAAAGGGATATAAAAAGGGCGACAAGATAATACGCTATGCTATGGTACAGGTAGCAAACTGAGCCCGCCACAAGATAGAATAAAAAACAAACAACAAATATAAAGTGACATACAGGAGGAAATTATTATGTCAAAGATAATCGGAATCGACCTTGGTACTACCAACAGCTGCGTTGCAGTTTATGAGGGCGGAGAGCCCATAGTTATAACCAATCCCGAGGGAGCAAGAACGACTCCTTCCGTAGTTGGATTTTCAAAGACGGGCGAGCGCCTTGTCGGTCAGGTAGCAAAGAGACAGGCTATCACCAACCCCGACAGAACGATAGCTTCCATCAAGCGTGAGATGGGAAGTGACTTTAAGGTATCCATTGACGATAAGAAGTACACCCCCCAGGAGATATCCGCAATGATACTGCAGAAGCTTAAGGCTGACGCAGAAGCGTATCTCGGAACGAGCGTAAGCCAGGCGGTAATTACCGTTCCCGCTTACTTCTCTGACGCTCAGAGACAGGCAACCAAGGATGCAGGTAAGATCGCAGGACTTGAAGTGCTCCGTATAATCAACGAGCCTACCGCTGCAGCGCTTGCTTACGGTATGGATAAGGAAGCAGAGCAGAAGATAATGGTATTCGACCTTGGAGGCGGT
>JAZQXE010000015.1:0-1929 GCA_045632705.1 Eubacteriales bacterium
ACAAGAATGACCTTTACTGCATTGCTCAATGCGGATACAATCTCACCTCGAGCACTTGGACGACTACCGGATTATATTTAAGAGTAGGCAAAATAAAGCCTATGGAGGACTAAGGATACAAATGAAAAATACTTTAAAAAGATCTATAACGTTTTTTTTGGCTGCGGTTTGCGCTCTTGTGACGTTTGCCGCATGCAACGGAGGCTCCGGAGCGGGCACGGACACTTCGGATCCCTCCACTGATACCGTTGATACCAGCTCGTCGTCCTTTTCTCTGAATGGCGATTACGTCGTTATTTACGAGGCGGGAACGGATAAGCAGGCAAACAAGGTAAGAACGAAGGTGTATAACGCCTGCAAATCGACTCCGAAAGCGTACAGCGTTGACAAAGCTCCCGAGGAAAGTGCCTACGAGATACTCATAGGAAACACGGGAAGAATAGAAAGCACCGAATTTATCGAGTCGCTAGGTGAGAACGAATACGGCGTAAAGGTAATAGAGACCGACACTACCGTAAAGATAGTTATAGCGGCAAGATCCTCCGACATCGTCCCATACGCCTGTGAGCTTTTTATAAATGACTATCTAAGCGAAGGCAAAGCTACTCTCAACAAGACGACTACCACGGTAAAGCTCTACGACTATATCCAAGACTCGGGAATAGACGTTTTTTCGGGAATACAGTTTGAAGAAACGATCACGGTAACGAACGTATCGGGTATGCCGTACACCAGAATGACCAAGCTCAAGGACGGCAGACTCATGATGGTTTACGGACAGAGCAACCAGATAGTAGCGATCTACAGCTCCGACAACGGTCTTACCTGGTCAGAAAAGGTAAACGTAACGAGCAGTATCGATCAGGACGACAAGGACGGAAAGAAGCTGCTTCTTGCAAATGCGATGCCCTATCAGCTTGAGGACGGCACGATACTCGTTGCTTACAGGGCTAACGAAGCCGTAAACAGAAGCGACGGTGACGACAGCGTCAAGGTCACCGGCAAGTACCACTCCTCTATCAGAGTGATGGGAAGCACGGATAACGGTCAGACCTTCCAGCGTCACTCTATCGTCTGGGATCTGTATGAAGAGAACATACAAAAATGGTACTCTTCCTTTGGTCTTTGGGAGCCGCATCTCGGCATGCTCAACGGTGAGCTTGCTTGCTTCTTTGCGATAGGAAAGAGCGTATATGACTACGATCACATAATCAACAGTACGGAAATATTCGTTTACAGAAACGAACAATGGGTAAGAGCGGAGTACACCTCCGACGAGGTTCCCGGCTCTATAAAGAACGGTATGCCCGTATGGCAAGAGCTCTCTGAGGGCGGTTACATCATGGCAGTTGAATCAACGCAAAACCAGGACGGAAGATACGAAAACGTCCTCACGGCAAAGTTGCTCACCTCCCTTGACGGTAAGCACTGGGTAAATCAGTGTGACGTATACATACCCAAAAAGGCAAAAAGAAAGTCAGGCGCACCTTACGTCGTTCAGCTTCCTACCGGACAGATAGTCGTTTCCTATATGACCGACGACGATCTCAAGAATAAATCTGAAGAGGATAAGGGATGCATATTCAAGTTCTCCGTTTCAAAGCCCGGACTCAGCGCGTACGATCTGAAGGGTGAGGATGATTTCGAAGCTCCCGCAAACGTATTTGAGCTTCCCGTCGGTACTACCGCAACGTACGGCGGAATGTATATTGACGACGAATATCTCTACATGTACTCGGCAACAGATTACCGGGGCAACAGAATAATCATGCGCCGCGCTCCCCTCTCACAGTTTGAAGACGAACAATAACAATAAATATCCCCCCGTAAAACGGGGGGTATTTCATTTTCGGGCATAGCCCTAAACACTACTGGCGACGCACAAGTGCGTTTTAGATTGGCCTGCCAGCCATGCAATTGTTACTTACT
>JAZQXE010000016.1:0-5271 GCA_045632705.1 Eubacteriales bacterium
GTTTCCTTGTCAAGCTCGTATTTTTTCTTTGAGCCCTTTGAAATTTCAATAACACATATAAAGTCCTCGGGCGTAATGCGCTTCGGTGAGATATCGTGCCAAATGTTAGACATAAAAAGAACCTCCTATGGTGTTTTGCTACGATAATGATACAGGATCTTCCCCATATTTACAAGGCTTTTTTGAAAAAATGCTTGCCGATGAAAAATATTTACGACAAAGTCGGAGAATTGTAATCTTTTTGGAATAAAAAGTATTGAAAAAAATTCAAACTTGTTATATAATTATACCGTATGTTTTCAAATACAAAATAAAGATAGCGCGTGTGTGCGCAGGAGGAAACAGAATGTTTAATTTGTTGCTTGATACAAGCGAAGCTACGGCACAGGGAGGCGGACTTATCTCCACTATCATTATGATAGTTGCACTTATAGCCGTATTCTATTTTATGATGTACAGACCTCAGAAAAAGCAGGAGAAGGAAGCAAGAAATCTTCTCGAGTCTCTTCAGGTAGGTGACGAGATCACCACTCACAGCGGCATCATCGGAAAGATAGTTTCCATGAAGGACGAGACCGTTACCATCGAGACCAGCAAGGACAAGACCAAGATACGTTTTCTCAAGACTGCTATTGCAAGAGTTGACGTAAAGGCAGAGGACTGCTGAGCAATATAAAGGTAATAAAAAAGCTCTGCTCCGAATAAATATACATTAACGTATATTTATTTTTGGGAGGGCGTATGACCAGACGCAAAACTCGTGCCGTTTACGACGGCAATCAAAAGGAAAAAAAGGGAGACGTGGCGGCAGCTCTGAAATGCACGGCGGCAACGCTTTGCACGGCGGCCCTGCTTGCATTTATCGGTGCTTTGATCTCTGTCGGTACACCAGATCCACTTGTCGCCGCTGACGTTTTCTCATATTTGAGCCTCGTTTTAAGCTCACTTTTCGGCGGTGTGCTTGCTCATTTTTTGGCAAGGGACGACGCTGTACGCACGTCGCTTATCAGCGGCGGGGCGTTCGTTTTCCTGCTTGCGCTCCTTTCGATAATTCTCGGCGGGGCGGATTCGCTTCTTCTTTCGCTTGTCGGATACGCCGCGTGCGTTATCCTGCATCTTGCGGGGGCGACGCTGTCGGGCAAGTTCTTTTCTAAAAAGAAAAGAAAAAGACGCACCTATTTTGCATAAGGTCAAAATAAAAACGAAATGACGAAACGCCCCCGATACCACGGGGCAAACGATACAGACAAAAAACAGGAGATATAAAACTATGAGATGGATGTCACTCAATGAAGTCAGAGAAAAATATCTGTCATTTTTTGAAACCAAGGAACATCTCCGACTTCCGAGCTTTCCTCTTGTCCCGATAAACGACAAGAGCCTTTTGCTCATAAATTCGGGAATGGCTCCGATGAAAAAGTATTTCACGGGAGAGGAAGAGCCACCGCGCAGACGCGTAACGACCTGTCAGCGCTGCATCCGTACCCCCGACCTTGAGAGAGTCGGAAAGACGGCACGTCACGGTACGTACTTTGAGATGCTCGGTAACTTCTCATTCGGCGATTATTTCAAGCACGAGGCTATAGCTTGGGCTTGGGAGTTTCTGACCGAGTGGATGGAGATACCCGCAGAGCTTCTCTATCCTTCCATTTACGAAAACGACGAGGAAGCGTTTGAGATCTGGACAAAGGAGATAGGAGTTGCACCCGAAAAGGTCATCAGACTCGGAAAGGCAGACAACTTCTGGGAGCACGGTTCCGGCCCTTGCGGTCCTTGCTCCGAGATATATTTTGACCGCGGACTCAAATACGGCTGCGGAAAGCCCGATTGCGCACCCGGATGCGACTGCGACAGATTTATGGAGATATGGAACAACGTCTTCTCGCAGAGCAACAACGACGGTGCGGGCAACTACACCGAGCTTATACAGAAGAATATAGATACGGGTATGGGTCTTGAGCGTCTCGCTTGTGTCCTTCAGGGCGTTGACAATCTCTTTGAGGTCGACACGGTCAGAAAGATACTCGACACAGTATGCGATATATCCGGCAAGAGATATGGAGATAACGAGGATAACGACGTTTCTATCCGTGTCGTTACCGACCATATAAGAAGCGCAACCTTTATGATCTGCGACGGTGTTATTCCTTCAAACGAGGGAAGAGGCTACGTGCTCCGTCGTATCATTCGTCGTGCTTGCCGTCATGCTAAGCTTCTCGGAATCAACAGAATGTTCCTCTCCGAGCTTTGTGACGTGGCTATCAGTCAGAACAAGGATGCGTATCCCGAGCTTACCGAAAAGCAGGATTACATAAAGAAGATCCTTTCTCTTGAGGAAGAGAGATTTGACGCGACCATAGACGCAGGACTCAACATTCTTTCCGCACTCATTGCAGAGGCAAAGGAAAAAAACGCCAAGGTTATCGACGGAGAAGAGGTATTCAAGCTCTACGATACCTACGGCTTCCCGATAGACCTTACCCGCGAGATCGCGGCAGAGGCCGGACTCGAGATAGACGAGGACGGATTTGGCGCTCATATGCAGGCGCAGAGAGAGCGCGCGAGAAACGCCAGAGCCAACATCAGCGGATGGTCAAATACATCAAAGAGCATTCTTGCTTCTCTTGACAAGACTGAGTTTACGGGCTATACGGAAGAAAAGACGGATGCAAAGGTCATCGCTATCATCGACGACGATGCTGAGCTTGAGAGCATAAACGAGGGTGAATTTACTCTCGTGCTTGACAGGACATGCTTCTACGGTGAGGGCGGCGGTCAGGTTGGTGACAGCGGAGTTATCACAAGCGACGGTGCAAGCGTCGAGGTAATAGATACGAAGAAGACGGAGGGTGTGTTCATTCACATCTGCCGTATGCAGTCGGGTACTCTCAAGCGCGGTGACGCTGTGAGAGCAGAGATCGACCCCGTACGCCGTGCGGCTATAAGAAGAAACCACTCATCCGCACATCTTCTCCAGGCGGCTCTGCGCGCAGTGCTCGGCACTCACGTTGAGCAGGCAGGCTCGTACGTTGACGAGTCAAAGTGCCGTTTCGACTTCTCTCACTATGCGGCTCTTACTGCAGATGAGATAGCAAAGGTAGAGGCACTCGTAAACGAGGAGATACTCAAGGGCTCGTGCATCAACGTTACCGAGACCGATCCCGAGAGCGCAAAGAAGATGGGCGCTATGGCGTTGTTCGGTGAAAAATACGGCAAGGTCGTCAGAGTAGTAAAGATGGGTGAATTTTCAACCGAGCTTTGTGCGGGTACACACCTTGACAACACGGCAAAGGTAGGACTATTTAAGATAGTCGGCGAGTCGAGTGTTGCGGCAGGTGTCAGACGTATCGAGGCAGTTACGGGACTCGGCGTGCTTGACGTTATCAAGGAGCAGAAGGCACTCATCGACGAGACCGCACAGAAGCTCAAGGTAAACAACGCAAACGATATCGCAAAGAAGGCGGCTCAGCTCCAGGATGAGATAAAGAGCGCAAAGCGCGAGATCGAGGCTGCAAACGAAAAGCTCTCTGCATCAAAGTTTGATGCGATGAAGGCAAATGCAGTTGACGTTTCGGGACTCAAGCTCATCTGCGCAAAGATAAACGATAATCCCAACAGTGCAAGAGCACTCACCGACAAGATCAAGGCAGAAATGTCAGACGCGGTAGCGGTCATCGCAGCCGTATCGGGAGACAAGCTCAACTTTGCCGCTGCATGCGGTAAGGACGCGGTTGCACGCGGTGCGCACGCGGGTATGATCTGTAAGGCGGTTTCCGCAATATGCGGAGGAAACGGCGGCGGACGCCCCGACAGTGCAATGTCGGGTGCAAAGGACGTTGCCAAGGTAGACGAGGCTCTCGCAGCAGCGGCTTCCATCCTCGCTGATATGATAAAGTAATATAAAACGGTAATAACCGCCGAGGCACACCCTCGGCGGTTAGTTTTTTTGCTTCTTTTGGCGCTGTGAAGCCTTTATGGTATGTTTTCTATATATTTTTTTAAAGGAATATTTGATAATTCATTGATATTTCCGTTAGAATGTAGTATTATAAATGTGGTAATAATTTCAATTCGGAGCGTAAAAATGATACATATTATTGAAAACGACAACGTAAAAGCGAGCATTTCAACACACGGTGCTGAGCTTCAGTCTCTTTATTCAAAGCTGACAGAGCGCGAGTATATGTGGCAGGCAGCACCTGAGACCTGGCCTTCTCACTCTCTGCTTCTTTTCCCCGCGTGCGGAAGAGTCGCAAACAGCCGTATGCTCGTAGACGGCAAGGAATATCCTCTCATGATGCACGGCTTTGCAAAGGACGCGGAATTTGAGACGGAGGAGAAGACTGAGACGAGTGTAAAGCTCGTGCTTTGCGCAAACGAAAATACGAAAAAGGTATTTCCTTACGATTTCAGATTTGAGGTATGCTTCTATATTGAGGGAGATACCGTTTATCAGCGTTTCAACGTTATAAACGAGGGTGAGCGTACGATGTACTTCTCACTCGGCGCACATCCCGGATTTTTCTGCCCGATAGTCCTCGGCGAGCGTGCAGATAGCTACGTTATGCGCTTTGACCGTCCGCAGAATATAAAGGAATTTGTAAAGGATCCTGCGACTTGGCTTCTCACTCACGAGCGCACGACCTTCCTTGACGGTACGGACGTGCAGATATCAGACAGCTTCTTTGACAACGGCCCGATGGTGCTCGAGAACGTACACGCAAACTCGGTTACGCTTCTCTCAAAGGAAAGCGGCAGATTCGTCGAGATGGGAATCGAAGATTTCCCCTTTATGTGTCTGTGGGGCAAGGGCGGCAGAATGCAGATAATCTGCATTGAGCCCTGGTGCGGTACGTCTGACTTTGTAGACGCAAACTTCAAGTGGGAGGAGCGCTACGGCAACGAAAGCGTAGAAGCCGGCAAGACCTTCACCCGCTCCCTCTACTTCAAGCTCGGCTGATAGAAATTGAACATAAAACAAAACGGTTCCTTCTCATAAGGACGTTTACCGTAGGGGTCGACGTCCTCGGCGACCCGCAATATACAAATCGGCAGAGATTGTTTTCTCTGCCGATTTGTGTTATAATAGGATGGGGGAAGAAAATGGATAAAGAAAAAGAAGTGCCGAAAAGAAAACCAACAAGGCTACAGGCATTTGATTACAACACAACAGGTGCATATTTTATAACGATTTGCACGGACAAAAGGCGACAGATTTTATCTCGCATCGTAGGGGTCGACGTCCTCGGCGACCCGCAAAACGTGGAATTG
>JAZQXE010000017.1:0-8196 GCA_045632705.1 Eubacteriales bacterium
TTGTAAAGCTCTCTCTTTGCCATATAGGGCGTCTTTGTGAGAAGCCAGCCGCGGCGTGCCTCCTCGTCCTCAACGAAACGCTGGAGAGTCTGGATGACCTTCGCACCCTTGGGCAGAAGGATCGGGAGTCCCTGACCGATAACGTCTACTGTCGTGAAATATTCAAGCTCGCGTCCTATCTTGTTGTGGTCGCGCTTTCTTGCCTCCTCGAGTGCCTCGAGATGAGCCTTGAGCTCGTCCTTTGAGGGGAAAGCGGTACCGTAGATACGCTGCAGCATCTTGTTCTTGGAGTCACCTCTCCAGTACGCACCCGTGCAGGAGGTGAGCTTGAACGCCTTTACCGCTCCCGTTGAGAAAAGATGCGGGCCTGCACAAAGATCGGTAAATTCACCCTGTGTGTAGAAGGATATCTCGGCGTCAGCATCGAGCTCCTCGATGAGCTGTACCTTGTAGGGTTCGTTTTTCTCGGTCATATAAGCAATAGCGTCTTCTCTTGACATCGTGGAACGCACAAGACGTATATTTTCCTTGACTATCTTCTTCATCTCTCCCTCGATCTTTTCGAGTATCTCGGGGGTAAAGGAAATGTCGGAGTCAAAATCGTAGTAGAAGCCGTTTTCTACCGAGGGGCCGATAGTCAGCTTGGTCTCGGGATAAAGGCGCTTGACCGCCTGTGCGAGAATGTGGCTCGCCGTGTGTCTGAAGGTGTTCTTTCCCTCTTCGTCTGCAAAGGTATAAAGAGCTATCTCGTCTCCGTCGCATACGGGGTGTGAGAGCTCTACGACCTTACCGCCGACCGAAGCGCAAAGCACCTCGCGCGATATAAGTCCCGCCGCACTTGCAGCGTCGTAAACGGTAGCGCCCGCCTCTACGCTTGCGCCCTGTCCGTTATTGAACTTTACGTTGATCATTGTTTTTTCTCCTTGATATATATGATGTTTTTTTATTTTTAACTCTGTTTAAAAGCCGAAATTCCAGCTTCTGTCAGCTAAGCGCGAAAGCAAAGGTACCTTAACGGATATCGCCTTTTTCGGACACATCTCCTGACAGCAATAGCAACGTATGCATTTGCCAAAATCATACCTGGGCAGTCCCTTTTTGATATGCACCGCCCCACCCTCAACGGGACAAGACCTCTCGCACACACCGCAACCGACGCAAAGACTCGCGTCGACCTTGAGCTTCTTTTTGAGCAAGGGGGAGATAAACTGCAGATGTTTTATATTCTCGCCCTTCTCTTTTCCTCTGTAAACGTCAAAATCCGCGCGTCCGAATCTCTTCTGCGCCTCTTTCATATCTATGACCGTGCCGTCCTCGCAAACTATCTCAATGAGCGCCGAGTCGTAAACTCCGACGCCCGCCTCGGCACATCTGACGCACGTCATAACGAGTGACGGATCGAGATAAGCGAGTGAGCAGAATACGCTGTCCAGCGCCACGGGATCGTCCGACGCGAGAATAACGTTCATCGGAGTCGGCGTGCCCGATTGCGGGCCGTTTCCTTCCATAGCCACGATACCGTCCATGATATGAAGGCGCGGAGGTATCATAGTGTTGAGGTCTGCCATCATTTTTGCAAATTCATCGGCATTCGGATACTTAACGTGTGCAGCTCCCTTGTTGATACCGTAAACGGCACCAAACAGATTTTTTACCGCTCCCGTCACTCTCTCGAGCATATGCGTTTTCATCTTGCAGACGTTTATGATAGCGTCTGCCTCGAGGATCGCGGGACACAAAATAAAGCTGTCGCACACGCGTCCGTCGTACGCAGTCTCAATACCCGAGTCAAAATCCCCCATCGGTATCCCGAGCTTGTCCGCTGCGTCCTTGATACCGCACGCCTGCGCAACCGGCTCGGTCTTTGCATATCCTCCGCACGAGTCACCGTAGGTGAGGTTCTTATAGCCTCCGTCCAAAAGCAGCCTGCCGACCGCCGAAAAAACGGACGGATGCGTCGTGCAGGCACGGTCAGCCGTCGTCTTTGCGAGAAGATTCGGCTTTAACAGTACCTTTTCTTCCTTTTTGACGAAGCGCTCGATACCGCCGAGCAGTTCTACCGCTTTTTTTACCTTTTCGTATACGTAGTCGGGCTCGTAGCCGTCGGCGTATACGATAGCAACGCGGCTCTTCGTTTTCTTTTCCATTCAAAACGCTCCGAGGGTGCCCCCGCAAAGTCAAAAACTGCGCACTCCGAGCATATCTCTACACTCGGGGTGCGCAGTCAAAATTCTGCTTCGCACGGTTCCACCCGCATCTTTAACTTTTTCTATTTTCTTTGTATCGGATTTTCACCGAGCGCACGGGCGGTATCTCGTTGAGCTTCACATCGGGCTTTCACCAACCGCCCTCTCTCTGAACGCTATCTCAACGGACGTGTTCCGTACTTCCGTTTTTTATCTCTTACGAGGATTAACTATATTTCTCCAGTCGAGATCTCCACGGTCTATCGACATAACGAGTATCTCCGCCATAGCTATATTCGTAGCAACCGGCACGTTGTGAACGTCACAAAGACGAAGGAGATTATATTCGGCCTCGTCGAAATTGCTCTTCGGCTCCGTACTTCTGAAGTATAACAGCGCGTCTATCTCGTTGCAGGAAATGCGGCTTGCTATCTGCTGCTCTCCTCCGTGGGATCCGGACAGCATCTTCTCTATCTCAAGCCCGGTCGCCTCGGAGATGTAGTTACCCGTAACCGACGTAGCGCAGAGATTGTGCTTAGACAATATTCCGCAGTATGCAATGCAAAACTGAGCCATCAATTCTTTTTTAGTGTCGCTTGCTATAATTGCTATATCCATTTTGAGTCCGTTCCTCCCAATTTTATTGTTTTAGTTCGTATGTTAATTACCCGACAAAAGCTTGCGTCTGCGTCTTTCGCCGAGACCTTTGATCTTCTTCAGCAGTGGTACCCTCTCCCCCTCAAGACGAGCCGCAACGTTCAAAAACGCGTTTGCGCTGCGCACTCCCTTTGCCTCGAGCGAAAGCTTGCCCTTTTCCTGCAATATCTCCATCTGTCTGTCCTTGGGAATGATACCGAGGAGCACCAGCCCCGTCGAATCTATCATTTCAAGGATGCCCGCGCGTCCCTCCGAATCCTCGGCAAAAAGCTCAAATCCGTTAATGACGAGCTTCTGTGAGCTTACCCCAAGCTCGTTGAGAAGCGCAGCAGACTTGGCTGCCGCACGAAGAGCTGTCGGATTTCTCGAAGAAACGATCAACGCTTCCTCCGCTACCGATGCGCAAAGCTGCACCGACACGTCAGCCCCGCCCGAAGTATCAAGAATGATGTAATCGGGCCGCATCTGCTCGCGTATCTTTCGGATAACGAGGTCAAGCGACTCGGTGCTTATACTGTCGTCGTACATAAACGGCGCTCCGATAAAGCTGAAGTTGCGCGGTGCGCCAAGCTCAATGAGAGCGTCGGTATATTCTACCGTGCCACGACACACGTCCGAGATATCGTATACGAGCTTATCCTCGCATCCGAGTATCAAGTCAAGCGACCTGTTTCCGAGGTCCATGTCGATCAAAACGACCTTCTTTTGTCTTGATGCAAGTGCCATTGAGAGATTGGCGGCAAAGGTAGATTTACCCACTCCGCCCTTGCAGGAGGTCACTAAAAACGTTTTGCACATTCTAAAATCCCCCATTATCAATCAATAGAACTATACGCTTGACATTTTAGCACAAATCGTTGATTAAGTCAAGAACAATTTAGGCATTTTTTACACTTCGATAACAAAAACAGCAAACTTACTCTCTTCGTGCGCGTCCTTTCGACCCGGCGGCCTTAACGTTCAAAATGAAAGTGCCGGTGTGCGTGTGCGCACCTCGACGGCGTTTTCTGCTCGCAGTCTGACGCGAAGCTCTCGCCCGTGCGCCTCGTTTCTATCGTAGCCTGACCGACACCGCACTCGCACAATATCCTGCGCACTTCTTTTTTTACAAACTCAACGTCGGAATCGCTGATAATGCAAACCTCGGCACGCGAATTTACGTCGTCGATGCTCCTGATACAAAGATATTCCACAGAGAGCTCGGCGTCTATCCCGAGTATCCTGTTTTTTATCTTTTCTATATCGGTATCTCTCGGCACACTGTCGAGTAAAACGCGGATTGCCTCAACGAGATTTTTAAACGCGCTAAACATAATAAATACCGAGATCACGACAGACAAAACGGTATCTATCACCGTAATTTGCGTCAGCTTTATCACTACGCTCGATATAAGGACGGCAACCCACCCGAGTACATCCTCTATCATATGGAGGCTGACCGCCCTTTGATTGAGCGAGCTCTTGCCCGCCGTAAGATACGCACCCGCAAAATTTACGCATATACCCACCAGAGAAAGCAAAAACATCCCATCGCAATCGATAAGCTGCGGCTCTGTCATTTTCACAAAGGAGTGAACGAGCATCACCGCGGCGCCGAACAACAGCAAAAGCGACGACACTGCACCTCCGAGCACGGAAAAGCGCGCGTATCCGTAGCTATAACGCGAATCGGGCTCTCTTTTGCTCTTCTTTTCAAGAGCAAAAGAGATACCGATGCTGATCGCATCCCCAAGATCGTGTAAAGCGTCGGAGCCGATTGCAACGCTCCCGGTTAAAACTCCGCCCACGAGCTCAAAAGCAGAAAAAAACAAATTCAACAAAAACGCCGCAAAAATTCTTTTTTCGGTTTTCATTTTGATCCCCCTGTTGACTTTCATCGTTAATTGCCATACAATAAGTATGTTAGTGAACTCTATGTTCAATATTATTATGCGTGAGCGTAAGATAAAATACAACTGTCAAAATCGCCGCATAGTACGAAACCGAACTATTTTAATAAAATGTATGGGAGTTATTATGGACAGACGCCAGAGGAAAACGAGAGATGCTATTTTCAGGGCATTTACCGCCCTGCTTTCAAAAAAAGATATCAGCAGAATAACCGTAAGCGATATCATCGACGAAGCAGACGTCGGGCGCGCAACCTTTTACGCTCACTTTGAAACCAAAGAATATCTGATACGGGATATGTGCGGACAATTGTTTTCACACATCATTGACGGTGCTATCGGAATTTCAAATTCTCTTTGCTTTTGCGACTCGCAAAAGTATACGGAATCGGTGTTTTTGCACTTGTTCTGTCACCTTTGCAAAAACGACGCCAATCTCTTGGTGCTTCTCCGCTCCGAAAGCAACGACGTGTTTTTGAGTTACTTCAAAACCGACCTGAAAAAGCTGATAAAGCTGCGCTTTGCGGACGAGGGATTATTAAACACCGCCATTCTGCCCGAAAACTATCTGATAGATCATATATCGGCTTCTCTGGTCGAAACAATAAGCTGGTGGATCGAAAACGGTGAGCGCGAGTCCCCGGAAGAGCTCGCCGCTCTCTTTGAGTCTGCGGTCGGACATCTGATAATAAAAAAACGCCCGACGCTTGACTGTCAAAACGAAAGCGCAAAAAACATTTAACAAAAAGGTTAAACGTCTATTGACAAACGCGTTTTCGTGTGTTAGAATACATTTAACCAAAAGGTTAAACGAACAAGGAGGATCCTATGGGATTGCAAAATACTATAAAAGCGCTCTCGGACCCCGTGCGCAGAGAGATACTCGAGATGCTGCGGGCGGGACGACTGTCGGCGGGTGATATCTCGGGGCATTTTACGATCAGCGGAGCGGCTGTGTCAAAGCACCTGTCAGTGCTCAAAGAAGCCGACCTCATCCGAGATACCCGCGAGGGAAAATATATCTTTTACGAGCTCAACACCTCCGTACTTGAGGAAGTAATGCTGTGGCTGGGCACCTTGAAAGGAGAAAAAAATGATTAAGAAAAATTTGAAACTGCTTATTATAACGTCAATACTTGTGCTTTTGCCCATTATAGCGGGCGTGTGTATGTGGGATAAGCTCCCCGCAGAGCTTCCTATCCATTGGAATACGGAAGGAGAGGTAGACGACTGGGCGAGCAAGCCCCTCGTCGTATTCGTAATGCCGCTTATCCTGCTGGCAGTTCATTGGTTATGCGCCGTCGTGACCTCGGCAGATCCGAAAAAGCAAAACCATAACCCCAAGGTGTACGCCCTCATCTTTTGGCTCGTACCACTCATAAGCACGATCGTTATGACGCTCACCTACGTAGGCTCCATCGGAGACGGCGCTCTGTCTGAAAAGCTCATCCGCGTAGTAATACCCGCAACACTCGGAATAATCTTCGTCGCTATAGGCAACTATCTGCCGAAATGCAAGCAAAATTATACAATAGGTATTAAGCTCCCCTGGACGCTCCACAGTGAGGAAAACTGGAACAAAACGCACCGTATGGCAGGTTGGCTGTGGGTAGCAGGAGGCATCCTCATCACCGCCACATCCTTCCTCGGCTCTCTGCTGCTCACTCTCCCCGTAACTCTCGCTATGGCTCTCATCCCCACCCTCTACTCCTATGCACTCCACCGCCGCGGCGTGTGAAAGCAAGAGTAAGGGCTTAGGATAAAACCGACATATTGACAAAACCACTTATAAAGTGAAAAAGAGACCGCCGAAACGATCTCTTATAAAATCAATATTGGATTTTGAAATAGTCCAGATATCTCTTGAACTTATCTTGTGCGGCAAGACAAGTGTCGGTCAGATATCCACGCTCACGTGACCACTCTGAAAGTCCACGATAATAAAACATCTTGAGTTCTTCGTCGATGATAAACGGAACGATATTATTGCGCAGACACTCCTTGAAAAGAATCAATCTGCCTACACGTCCGTTTCCATCTTGAAATGGGTGGATGCATTCAAAGTGGTAATGAAAATCAAGGATATCTTCGAATGTCTTTTCTTTCTCGGCGTTGTAGGTTGTAATAAGGGATTTCATTTCGGAAGCAACGTTTTCAGGGAGAGTTGTGTCTCTGCCGCCCACCTCGTTAGGTAGCTTTTTGTAGTCCCCCACAACAAACCAAGATCGACGGCTATCGGAAGTACCATTTTTGAGAACCCGATGTAATTCTTTTATGAATCCTTCTGTCAAAATACTTGTGGCATTTTCAAGTATCAGATCGATGCAACGGAAGTGGTTAGAGGTCTCTACAACATCGTCTACATTCACGTTATCATTTGTCACACCAAGAGTGTTTGTTTCAAAAATATATCTCGTTTGTTCATGTGTCAAACGGCTACCTTCCATATGGTTTGAATTATAGGTAAGCTCGATTTGGACCTTATGATAGATGCCACCGGACAGAGATGCGTTTTTTTCTCTCCGCAATATATCGAGCAAGGTTTCCGGTGTTGCATCGCTACGAGTTTTACGAATCGGCTTTTCCGCACTCTCGGGAATCATCCAAGTTTTGCCCAGCAAAACAGCTCCGGATACTCGCCCCTCCGCGCAATAATTACGAACGCTACGCTCAGATATATTCCATTTTTTTGCGACATCAGTTACCGAAATATAATTCATAAGAACACCTCCATCTGCATTTTATGATACTATTATACCACACTATCGGCAAAATATCAATAGAATTCCAAAACAAAACAAGCAGTTATTTTGCCGAAATCGGCAATTTTAAATTTCTGTTTTTCGGACTGTAATTCTACGCTGCATAAGTTCGACTTGCCAAATCACAGATTTGGAGTCTCACTTAACTCCCAACCCGTTCGATTCCCCTACTTTCGCTGTCCGATACCAATAGAAAAAGACACCTTGCGGTGCCTTTTTCTATTGGTGGAGCTGAGGGGAATCGAAGTCTACGCGCTCGACGCGCTCCGGTCGGGTTGGCTCTGACAGTCCCCCGGACTGTCATTCACTCCCAACCCGTTCGATTCCCCTATTTCCGCTCTCCGATACCAATAGAAAAAGACACCTTGCGGTGCCTTTTTCTATTGGTGGAGGCGACGATGTTAAAGACGAACTATTAATTTCTTTGAGTGAAACCTTCTTTGAGGTGTTTTTGTAGTTGAATGTAATGATAAAGTGGTCATCGTACAGATATATTGAGTTTACAAAGCTATCAATCAGCTTCTGCCTATCTGACTGTACTGACATATCGAGCTTTCGGTAGTTGTACAACGCAAATAAGAGCTGTTCTTTCGGTACGATTGGATTGCGGATCTGATATTGAATGATATCTGTCTCGATGCTCTTTTTCTGTTCTTCCAGATCGTCCAGAAGCTTTTTTGTTGTTGCCGAGAAGATGCCTTG
>JAZQXE010000018.1:0-7119 GCA_045632705.1 Eubacteriales bacterium
GGAACTGAACGATACCGAGTATATCAAAGTATCTGAATTCCATGTACATTGAGAGCTTAAGAGTCTGGTGAGGAACAACGAGCGAGAAGATAACAAGGAGGAAGAGTATTCCGTTACCCTTGAACTTAAACTTTGCAAGTCCGTACGCTACGAATGCGCAGATGAAGGTCTGTATTATAGCCGTACTTGCCGACAGGAACAAGGTATTTGTAAATGCTTGCAGATAATGCTGCTCTGCCCAAATCGCCTTGTACATATCAAGCGAGAAGTTCTTGGGGATAAGTCTTACCGTTACGTCTACGAAGTCCTCGGGCGCCATAAACGAGCCCGCGATCTTCGTAAAGAAGGGGAACAGTACTATATAGGATATACCTATAAGAAGTACGAGTCTTACGATATACCAAAGCACCTTCTTGATGAAGAACATCGAGAGGAACTTTGCCTTAAGACGCTCTTTAAGAGGAGTTCTTTCAAAGTCAACGCGAATCTTGTTCTTTGACTCTTTACGAACCTTTGGGGTATTGTCTACGTTTTGTGCGTTCATAAATTATCTCCTCCTTATCAGTCTCGTCTCTGGTAGAATACGAATGCGGAGCACATAAGCGCAACCACAGCGATTATACCGATTACGATCAAGAAGTACATCCAAGCCATTGCCGAGCTGATAACGTTACCGTTAGCCTGCTGGTAGGTGTTTGCAATAAACTTCATGACCACGTTGGAATCCGTCGTAAACGAGTCGATAACCGTGTACACAGCGTTTACCAATATCATCGGGCTTATCATCGGGAAGGTTATCTTCCAGAAGGTTTCCCAAGAGGTTGCGCCGTCTATCTGTACGGACTCGTAGATTGCGGGAGAGATTGACTGAAGTCCTGCGAGGAATATCAGCATCTGTACACCCGAACGGTTTACTATATCGTAAATATTGTTGATAGCCGTAGTTACGTACTGTACCAGACCCTGGCCTACTGCCATTCCCTGGAACATCATTTCAACGTCCATCGCGGATACGATCTCGTTCGCGGTGCTCTGACCTGAACCGTCGTCGATACCCTCTGCTTCTTCCATATAGTCGCCCAGAAGGTTCTGTGACTCTATGGATTCCATAATACCCGTTGAAAGTATAACGGGTATGAAGAAGATTGCACGGAAAACTGCGCGTCCTGCCATCTTCTGGTTAAGAAGAACCGCCATAAATAATGAGAATATCAATATCATGGGGATGTCGAAGATCATATCCTTAAGTCCCGTCAAAAGCGTTTCAACGAAGTCGGGGTTTACGAACAGAGCCTCGCGATAGTTGGACCATCCGGCGGGGATCAGTTCAAATCCCCCTCCGGAAAGTACCTTAATGGTGTAAAAGCTATAACGGATAGAGTCAGCCACTATCGGAAGGTACACGAGAACGAATCCGATAACGAACGGCAATACGAACAGCCAGCCTCCGCGCGCCTTACGCTTGTCAAGAGAGGCGATCTTCTTTTTCTTCGGTGCTTTTACTTTAACATCGGTAGTCATTATATCTTACCTCCCTTTCATCAGTTTGCGCCGCTGAGGATAATGTATCCGTAAGCGTCAAGTGTGTAGCTGCGAACGACTCCGTTGATCTCAATATATACCTTTACCTTGTAGTTGTTGAAGTTGAGAAGGAACGCAGTTCCGTTTTCATATACCTCGTATACTATCTTATTTTCATCGGAATCGTATACGGGGGTCTCTGCCTTTTCGGGCGGAGTGATGGGTTTAGCCGCCTCGGGTTCAGTAATCTCGTAAATGTAAATTTCGGGAATAACTACCTGACCCTCTGCCAAAGGCTTATCCGTACCGGAGATCTGACCGATAAACGTAACGATCTCAGCATGAGCTGTAGCTACCTTACCGTTTATCTCGGCTACCTTAGCTTGCGCAATATTGTTAGCAACTACGAGATTGATATCAAGAGCATCTACCGTTGCCTTAAGCGCAGCCTTTTGAGCGTCGGTATAAGGACATTTCTCATCGCTTATAAGCGTCAGATATTCGCCCTTAAGCTTTGCAAGCTGACCGGTAAGCTCAAGCGTCATATCGAGAAGTGCCTGAGCCTTCTTATATACGGTATCGAGAGCGACCGTATAGCTTATGCAGAGGTCAAAGAGCTCGCCCTGCTTGAGTGCATAATCAGTAGCGTAGGTCTGGGAAGTTTTGTCAAGTGCTTCTATCTCTCCGACCTTCGTACTAATGAGAGTTCTAATATCATTTGCTCCATCTGCAAAAATTGCATCATAAGCATCTTGGAATGCTTTTGCCGCTGACTTATAGGAACCACCGTCTGCAACCGCTGCATTGAGTTGAGGAACGAGTGCTTCGATCTGCTGTTTAGCATTTCTGTAAGCATCAATCTCGCTCTGCGTCATCTTGTCAGCGTAATCGTAATTACCTGCGATAGCCGCGTCGATTGCTGCCTTTGCATCGTTTATAAGCTCATCGTCATCGGGAACGCGAACGCCCTCAACGAACTTATGCTCTGTAATAACGCTGGTCTGTACGCCCTTGAGCGCTTCGTTGATCTCGCTGTAAAGGGATACAACGTCATCAAACCAAATATCGTATCTTACGGAGTAATACTTGCTCAAATCCACGTAATTCTTAAGATTGTTAGTATTACGGTAGGAAAGTATAAACTTCAGCGACGCGCCGTTTTCAATAGCCTTAAGAACGGCGTAATCAATGTTACCCTCCATATTTACGGGAGTTCCCGCAATCTCAACGTATCCGTGGAGAACCATTCCAAGGAAAGGTACGGATGCAGATGCCTGTGAGTAACGGCTGGAGTCAAGAGCAACGTCGGTAATGTAATCAACGTACTTCCAAGAGTAAGCGTTTCCGCCCGAAGTCAAAACCTTATCGTAGTTCTCTGCCAAGTACTCAAACGCCTTTACGGTGAAGTTCTTGGAGTCCTCGCGGTTGTAAGGCTCATCCTCGTCAAAGTCGGAGTTGAGTCCCGAGCCAAGCGTGGACACGGAGATTCCCATAGGATCGTACTCCAGATAGTTGTCGGTAAGCTTCTCATAGAAGTGGCTGAAGTATGCGGGAGATATAGCGAGATCAAAGTAGCTCATATAGGTCTGCTTGGTCGCGCTGTATTCACGCTTACTCGTGTAACGGTTATCGATAGTCTTTACTGCATGCTTCTTAAGAGAGAGTCCGTCGAACATTCCGTTACCCTGTACGTATACGAAGTCAAAGTCGGGATATACTCCAAAGCCCTCTTCTCTTGCGTAAGCAAGCAGATCCTCAAAGTCCATATCTTCCTCAACGGCATTGTTCCACTTAAGGTTATAGGGTACTTGTCTTTGTGTAATACCGCCCTTTGCATAACCCGTCATAATGAAGTTAATGTTGCTTACTCCCTCATTTGAAAGATCATCGTACATAGTCTTGATATCATCGAAGGTCGTAAGAGGAGTCATTACCTCAACGGGAATTGAGAGGAATCTCTCAGTGGTCTGAAGCGCACCGAAGGTCTCGATGTAAAGCGGGATATCCTCCTTTACGCTCTCGTCGTCAAGTCTTGTGAGTATCTCAACAGACTCAAGATATTCGCGGTAAGCCTTAGCCATACCTGCGTAGGTGCAATCGTAGTAATCTGCAATTGCCTTCTCTTCTGCTACCTCATCATCGGTGAGCATAATGTATCTGATCTTGTAGTTACCCGTATACTTTCTCGAGGAAACGACCGTCCAGGTATCATTCTGACCTACGGAAATAGCGTCAGCCACGTTGTAGGTATCCTGAGGTCTGGGGTAAACGGTCATCTTAACCGTATTGTACTCACTCGTTCTTACTGCGTGGTAAGAGGAAAGCTCCATAAGAGCGTCACCCTCCTCAACGATAGCAACGAAGCCGTGAGTTCTGTAATCGGGCTCAACTACCGTAGTATCGGTTTCGGCAGCAGTAGCGACCTCACCGCCCTCGGTTTCGGTTTCAACCTTCTGAAGGAGCGATACGTCCTCCTTCTGCACTATACCAAATACGGGATAGCGAAGAATTTCCTGATGCGTACCCGAAATGGTATGATAAGCATAGTCTTGACCGTATACCTTACCCGTAACGGTAGTAGACGCGCCAAGATCGGTGATCTTCTCAAAATCAAAGAGTGCGCCCGATCCGTCGGGGAAGAACGTGTAACCGGAGTTGTTTACGAACACGCTCTTTTCATCGTTCGAGTTAGCGCCCGATCCCATATAGGGAAGGATCTCTACACTGTAAAGCTGATAGAGCGACTCGTTGAAGCGGATACCGTTTGCAGGAAGTCTTACGGTCATTCCGTTTTCGTCGAGAGAATACTCAAGCGCCATCTTGAACAGAGGCGGGTTCTTATCCTCTGCCTCGTACTCGGTGAGCATGTGGTCCTCATCGAGCTCCTCGTAGGTATAGTCGGGGCAGTAGGTCTTTATCATTTGCTCGAGGTTTGCCATCTCGGTTTGAGAGGTAGACGAGTCGAGCACGTAAATAGCCATCTTCTTTGTGATGGGGAATGCCTTTTCCATCTCGGCTTTGAGCGTTGCGCTTGCTACCGCAGACGGATCTTGAATGGTGTAGTAAGCCATAAGCTTCTTGAAAAGGAAGGATGCGTGGGAATCGCCCTGAACAGCCGCTTCCATTACGTTCTTTATCTTCTTTTCAAAGGAAGACTTCTCTACCTGACGGGGAACGAGCATTCTCGCTTCCTCACGTCCGATGGTATATTCTACACGAAGACCGTTCTTAATGTTTCTTACGACGATCTGTCCTCTTGAAGCTGCCCAAGTGTAGCTGTGGTAGGTATTGTCATCACCCGAGGCGATATCAACGTACTTAACCACGAGCTGCGACATAAGCTCTTCCTTGATGGAGGGCTGCGCCGTAGAATCACCTACGTTATAGGGGTTTGAGAAAAGCACCTCGCCCGTAGCAATGCAACGGGTTGCGACTTCTCCGCTATACTCGTCAACGTAAAGCTGATAGCCATCCTTCTCAAAGCGAAGGTCCATACTCTCAAGCTTATCCTCGGCGGTATAGATCACCTTTTCACCCGTAGGCTCATAGCCGGTGATCTTGCCATCTTCATTTTTCTTAGCCTTAACAGACTGACCGGTCATATAGTCAACCGTAGGAGCGGCGTTTGAGGTATTGTACTCGTACTGTACACTTCCCTCTACCTCCTCGGCAGACATTACGACGGTAAATGCGCTCATCAGCATCAGAACAGCTAAGAGAGACGATATTATTCTTTTAAATTTCATTGTTTATCCTCCTCCTATCCGTTACATTCTGAACTGAATTTCCGTCACGATGTTCGTTATAAAGCTTACAAGCTTGGAGAGAAGCGTCGAGAACAGAATAGCAATAAACATAATGATAACCATTCCCAGAATTGTTCCGAGTGTGGTAAGGAAGTTCTTACCCATACCGTAGTCGTGCGTTACCATCATTCCGAAGAATATGAGTATTCCCGTCCAGATAAATGCAAACGCATTGATAACCGAGAGAATATCAAGCTCCTCCGCTACGAGAACGTTGGACGCAATTGTCGTAGGTATCATTATAAGAACCAAAGGCATCAATGCATAGCAGGTAGCTATGAAGATATCCTTAAAGCTTCCTTCGCCGTCAAACAGTGTAGTCAGACACCAGTTAGCTATGATCCAGAGAGCGAAGGGTGCGGCAACGCTGAGTATAACCGCAAAGAGTGATGAATAGTTTTCTTGAGGATTAAGCAGATAACCCTGTCCTATCGCCTGATAGTAGAAGGTGATAATAACCATACCGAATATGGTTATTGCAGCTCTGAACGAGCCACGCTTTTCGTGCTTAAGATCCCAGAAGCCGTCGAACGGGTGGAATATTACGTGGAATACGTAGATAAGCTCCTGTCCGTAGGTCTTCTTTTCGCCCGAGGTCGCAACTCTCTTGTTTACCTTCTTTGCAAACTTGAGGAACTTAGACCATACAAGGCACAAAGCAACAACTCCAACGGGAATGAGAAGAATGAACTTAGACAGCCATTCCTTTCTGAGGTCCTTGTACGCTACGGAGTAGTTGGCGGTATCGTAAGCCGACTTGTAGTATTCAAGAGCTTCCTCAAGCTGGTTGCTTCTGTAAAGTGCGTTACCGATTCCGATGTAAGCCGCGTCGAAGTTGGAGTTTCTCTTGAGTATCTCCATCCAGTCGTCGATAGCCTTATCGTAACGGCGCTCGTTCTGGTTACGCAGAGCGTTTATCAGAATATCGCCGTACTCGGTTCTCTCGTAAACAGTGAAGGATTTAGCAGTTCTGTCAAGAAGCAGCATATTGTCGCCCTGATATACAACTCCCGCAAGACCCTTGCTGGAGATGTTACCGAGCTGACGACCCGTGTCACCGAATGCGAACAAAAGGTTTCCGTCGTAGTCGTAGGTAAATACCTTACTACGCTTCTGGTCGATTATAGACCAGGTTTTTTCAGGTCCGGGAGCAACGTCAACAACAGTAGAAACACCAAAAATGGTATCGGATACCTTTACCTTGGTCATATCTACTTCACCCGAAGGCGGATAGAAGCCGTTTCTTCTCATTATCTCGGTTCCTGCTGCGTTAAGCATCTTAACGGGAGCATAGTCACCCGAGGTGGACTTACCGGTAATAGCCGATTGAACCTTATTTTCGTCGATTGAGGACGTGGTAACGTAAATAAAGTCACCAAAGAGCGCAATGTTATTGAACTCAGTGGATACGTACGTTTGAGAGAGCTCTCTCTGCTCGTCGGTCTGGAATCTTCTCCAGATGGTATCCCATGCGGAGATAACGACCTTCTGAGCTCCTACGAATCCCGTAAAGTCACCCTCGTCGGTCATAACGATTATACCCTGATAGGTCGTAGAGGATACGACGTAAAGTCTGTCGTACTGGTCTACTGCTACCGCAACGGGCTTGTAAACTGCGCCCTCATCGAAAAGCTCGGATTCAGGCTGGGGGATTACCGAGAGGAAGTTACCCTCGCGGTCAAAGGTAAGAATACGGTTGTTATTTGTATCACAAACGAATATTCTTCCCTCGCGGCGCTCCGTACCTACTACCTTATCAGAGGTGATAAACACACCCTGGGGAGCAGCAAGC
>JAZQXE010000019.1:0-15582 GCA_045632705.1 Eubacteriales bacterium
GTCACCGGTTCGATTCCGGTCAGAAGCTCCAAAAAATCCTGCACGAAAGTGCAGGATTTTTTCTTTTCATTTTTACCAAGCATATAAAAAGAGATAGCAAAGAATATCACTTATAAAAAGCAAAAAAAGAGAGCTTTGCGGTATCGCAATTCCGCAAACCTCTCTCTTGTTTTTTTCACTTATTCAGCGTCGGTAGCCGCTCCGTTGCTTGTATTTAAAACGTAAGGCAGGGCGTAGACGTTTTCAAGTGCCGTGCATATAGCAGAGATCGTGGCCGTATCGTTGGCGTTTACTTCGATATACACGCGGGAGGGGAATCTGCCGAGATGCACCTCAGAGGAGTCGAGGGCTTCTTTTAGCGCCGCTATTGGATCTGCGAGCGGTTGCGTGTCTCCCTCTCCGTCCGTCGTGTCGGGGGCGGCGGTATCTGCCGTGTCCTCTGACGGGGAGCTCTTTAGGGTGTCTGTAAAGTCAAAGGCGATATAGTCTACTACATCGTCGAGCTTTGCGTACAGTGCGCTGTCGGAGCAGAGCAGAGAATATTCTGCGCTGACACCGAGCAATAGCTCCGGGCATCTTGCCTTGACGGCAGAGGTTATCTCGTAGAGAGAATCGACGTCAGACGGGTTATCGATGAGCAGCAGCACGTCGCGTATTCCAAGCTCATACGCCTCACACAAGAGGGACAATTCAAAGCTGCGGCGGGCGGTGGCGGAGGCACCGTTTTCCTCCGTGAAGGCACGGACGGGAAAGATACCGAGTGCGGTTATGTTGTTTTTTGCGGCTTCCCCGATAAACGCGCCCAGATCAAACTCGCTGCCCTTTGCCGAATATATGCTTTCGTACACACCGCTTTTGTAGGCGGGAGCGCCGAGCCGGTCAAGCAGTTTTATGCTGACGGCACTTTTATAGGCACCGTTGAGTCGCAGAATGGCGTTTTTCGCTTCCTCCTCCGAGGCGTACGCGCCCTCTTCGAGCGGATAAGCGAAAAGCTTTCCCACCTCGAGCTTTGGATATGCGTCGTAGCTTTGAACGCTTTGCTCGCTTGACGTGTCGGAGGGAGGGGTGGATGCGTTGCTTATGCCGTCAAGGTGCTTTCCGAGGAGTACGGCAAGTACGATAAAGGTAAGGCTTGAGAGCACTATAGCGAGCACTCGCTTGTCTATGGGCTTACGGTGAGCCTTGTATCTTGTCATTTTGTAATGCTTGAGCTTGCCTTTCATGCTTCCCCCTTTCCCGCACCTTCAGCGCGTAATTATTTTAGTGAGATGAGCGCTGGATCTATCTCGCCGAAGATATCCGCGCGAGAACATTCGACGGTCGCTGCCCTCTCGTCAATGTAGTCGTAGAATTTACAGTACAGATACTGGTCTTTGAGCTTTTCGTAGTTTTTTTCGATGTATTCGGCATCCTTGTCGAGCCGCTTGATGATGTGGAATCCGTCCTCCAGCTCAAGCACCTCGCTTATCTGTCCGACGGCAAGAGAGAACGCGACGTTTTCAAATTCCTCGGACATATATCCGCGGTTGATGTAGTAGCCGTCGGGAGTCATCGTATAGTCGTTTGAATAGTCCCCCACGAGCTTGTCAAAGTCGGCTCCCGCGCGTAGCTTTTCGAGCAGAGACTGCGCGTCTCGGCGGTTCGTTTCGGGGTCCTTTCCGTTTCCTGCGTCAATGTATATCTGAACGACGCGGATGAACTCGTCTCCGTAGAGTATAGGGGAGATGACCTCGTCGTCAGCGGTAAGGTGTACAGCCTCCTCGAGCATCTTGGTATAGAGTGCGCTCTCGCAAAGATCAACTGCGATCAGCGTGCGCAGCACCGTATCGGTCATATAATTTTGAGAGAGCTGGAGCGCGTAGCCCTTTTCTCCCTTTTTATCCGATTTTTCGTCTATATATTGCTCTTTTATGCTTGCTATCGTGTTTTCAATGTCCGCCTGTATCTGCGAGTCCGTCGGCAGGATTCCGTATTCGCGGGCGATGCTCAGCACTACCGCGACGCTCTTGCAGCTTTCGATAGCGTTTTTCTCGATATCGGCGTAGATATTTTCCGCGTTTGCCTCTATCTCCTCTTTTGAGTAGGCGCTCTTATAGTTTAAGAAAAAATAGCGGTACATACCGTAGGATATATCGCTTCCCGCCGCTTGCAGTACGGTGGTCTTTTCATCTATATCGTTTTCGTCCTTGGTGGAAGTGCACCCGCCAAACGTGGCGAGAGTAAGGCACAGACACGATAGCAGCGCTATTATGCGGGCAAATTTTTTCATATTTCCTCCGTTATCCGCATCCGAGGGATGCGTTTGGCGTTTTGCTTTTTCATACCTTCGATTTTATCATAGTCACATACTCTTGTCAACGAGCAGACTGTTAATTTTTTGTGCCGCACCCTCGGCGTTTTCTATATTCGGCACCGTCAGCTCTGCACCCTTGTAAAACAGCACGAGCCGCACCCCCTCAAGCGCTGACATATCAAACGGAACGCGCAAAAAGCGCACTCCCTTTTCCGCGCGTGCCCCTGAAATATCCGAGAGGGGCATTTTGAGGTACGAGCCCTCCGACAGCCACACGACGCTTTTGTTTGTCAGCACAAGACTCGAGCTTTCGGCAGCTTTTGCCCTGCGGTAGAACATAGCGTAAAATACCAGAGAGGAAAAGAGCAGTAAAACTCCGAAAAATGAGATGGGACGGTAGACGAACGCAAGCAAAGTCCGCTCGGCACGAACGGAAAAGAGCGCCCCGAGCAGAATGAGCAGGATCCCGCCGGCGCTTCCCGGCAGCAGAAACTGCCTCGCACCCTCGCGCCGTAAGCGCGCGGCAATATTACCAAAGCGGCATATCTCCCGCTCGTCCTCTTCTTTTACAAATGAATATAAGTCTTGCATAACGACCTCTTTTAAAAAATACAAACAAAGCGGGGGAAAACAACAGCTTTCCCCCGATAAGTTATGTAGTGGTTCTTTTAGATCATAATAGCGCCGTAGGGTCTTACCTTGAGAACGTAGCAAGCACCCTCACCGAATACGGAGTTGATGACTGCTCTGTATCCCTCGACCTCGGTGTTGGGAACGAACGCCTGGATAGTACCTGCAAATCCGCCGCCGTGTACGCGGTATGCGCCGCCCTTGCCTGCCATGAAGTTTTCTGTAACGCAAAGAGCGAGGCTGAGTCCCTGCTCCTGGACGTTTTTGGTGGTATATACGTTCTGAAGGTACTTAAAGGAGGAGTTGCCCGATGCGAATACACCCTCAAAGAATGACTTCATATCGTCTTCCTTCAGTGCCTTTGCCTGTGCGTCAACTCTCTTGTTTTCAGCGATAAAGTGGAAAGCACGCATAATTGCTCTGTCTCCGCACTTTTCGCGCAGAGCAGCAATGTTCTTGATGACGTCCTCGTTTGTTACGTCACGGAGCACCTCGTGTCCGAGCTCCTTTGCTACCGCCTTCATCTCTGCGGGAACGGAAGCGTAGTCGTCGTTGAGATCGGCATGGTTTCCGCCCGTGTTTACGATGCAGAGGGAGTATCCCTTTGCGGTAAGGTCAAAGGCGATGGGGTTGATGATGGGGTTCTTGGGATCTGCAAAGTCGATGTTAACAAATCCGCCGACAGCGCAAGCGGTCTGGTCCATAAGTCCGCAGGGCTTGCCAAAGTAAACGTTTTCGGAGAACTGCGCGATCTTTGCGATCTCTGCGTTGTCTACCTTTCCGTCGTTGTAGAGGTAGTTGAGGATGTTACCTACCATTACCTCGAATGCAGCGGAGGAAGAAAGTCCGCTTCCCTTGAATACTTCGCTGGTCGTGTAAGCGTCAAAGCCCGCTACGTCGTAGCCTCTGTCGGCAAAGCCGCGGCACATACCCGCAACGATTCCGCGGGACTTGAAGAAGTTTTCAGCCTTGGGCGTGGCAGACTCGGAGATAACTACTACGTCCTCGTGGTAGCCCTCGCTCTTTATTCTGACCGTGCCGTCGTTATTCTTTGAAACGATAGCGATGATATCGAGGTTGATAGCAGCCGCAAGAACGCGGCCGTAGTTGTGGTCGGTGTGGTTGCCCGATACCTCGCTTCTTCCGGGAACGGAGAAGAGATATACGTCTCTGTCAGATCCGTAAAGCTCGGAAAAGCTCTCTATCGCTTTGATATATCTGCCCTTTTGTCTTGCCGCGTCCTCCCCGTATACGTCGGAAAAACGAGCGTCGAGTTCTCCTGCGTTTATCGCGGAGATAAGTTCCTTTGCGTTCATAGTAGTCTCCTGAAAAATGTTATTTTATATTAAAACTAATCAAAAAGATTATAAAGCATATTTTCCCAAAAATCAAGTAATAGGCGAAATTTTACCGAAAACTGACCGCCACCGAGGCGTTATTCTGCCGTTTTTTTGAGAATGAGCAGCTTGCCCTCGTGTTTTTCGGTCTGCTCGTAGCCGTTTTGCAAGTAGTAGAGGAGCGTTGACTCGTCTACCGAGTAGCGCAGGTCGAATACGACGTAGTCGACGTCCGCGTCTTTTCCGTGGTAATTGAGCTCATACACCTCGTCTCTGTCCGCAACGTGCGCGAGCAAAAATGAAGAAACGCACAGGGAAGCGTCCTCGGGGAGCGTGTCGAGAATACTCTCGACCCCGGCGTAGTAGTCCTTGCCCTTTTCGTAGCGCTGATAGTATCCGACGGCAAACGGCAGGACGTTTGAGACGTAGAGCAGAGCCGTGCATACAGCGGCAGCGCCGAGAAGATCAAAGCGCAGTCCCTCTTTGATATCTCCGATATTGAGTATCACCGCGTATATGAGAAACGCGGTAATGCCAAAGCTGTACTGAAATCCGATATCGTACTGATACTGGTAGTTAGTGAGAAGATTAGTCAGAAGGGGTGCGAGCAAAAGCCAACGCGACGGTTTTTTCGTGAGCAGAGGTATTGCGCCGAGAGGAAGAAGGAGCAACAGAGTGTACCAGAGCTTTTTGTATCCTCCCTCACCGTCGGTAAAGAGCTGGGTGAGCGCGTATCCCGGGTTTTTGATAAGAGTCAAGAGCGCACCGACGAGTCCCTCCTCGGAGTTGAGGATGAGATTGTTGAAGCGGTTTATCATCGGGCCTGCTATTGCGGGCTTTGGGGTGTCGTTTGCATACAGCTCTGCGTAATATCCCGAGACGTTTTCGAGTATGGCGAGTGCCGCGACAAACCAGACTATCGCCACGCCTCCGACTATCGCTCCGTGCAGATATTTTTTCTTTGAGAGAACGAGAAAGATAGCGAAAATGACGATATACACCGCCGCGTCCTCCTTGACGGCAAGCGTCAGCAGGGTAAAGACGTAGGCGGGGATGTACTTTTCTTTTTCAAAGAAGTAGAACGTCCAGAGAAGCAGGGGCGCGAGAAAGCAGTTTTCGTGCAGGTCGTAAAAGCAACCGCCCGAGAGTGCGGGGAAGAAAGCGTAGAGCGCGCAAAGAAGCACCGATACCTTGTTGCCGAGCCCTCTGTGACGGGCAAGGAGCCAAACGGCAAACGTACCCGTTGCGAGCACGAGTGCCTGAGATATCTGCAGTGTCACTGGAGAGGGGAAGATATAGTAGAGGGGCAGGAGCAGATAGTATATCGGGGAGATGTGAACGCCAAAGTGAGACATCAGCACGTCACGCTCGCTCGTTGCGAGAGGCAGTCCCGTCTCCTTCATATAGTGGAACATATTGCAAAAGAGTCCGAAATCGAAGTTCGGTGTCGCAAAGCTGAGATATCTGCACACGCCGAGCATTGCGATAACGCCTCCCGATACCACGCTTATCACCACGACCGCGGCAAAGGCGGGGGAGTCGGGGAGGGGGATCTTTTTGAGCAGCAGTTTGTTTTTGTTATAGCAGTAAAAGAAGAACAGCGAGAAAACGCATATCAGCGCGAGAGTAAAGAGCATCTCGTTTTTTGCGTCCTCCGCGTCGTACGCCCAGCGCAGCGTGCAAGCGCCCGAAGAGAGAAGCAGCGCTATGCTGTCCGTCTCGATAAAGGACGGGACGAGCGCGCGTACGGTAGTGAAGAGGATAAACCCGCACGCTATCGTAAATAGCATCGACGTGTTTGGTATATCCTGCGAGAATGCGAGCTTGGTAAAGCTACCCTCCGATGACAGCGTGCCGAGCACGAACAAACACCAGGAGGCGAGCAGCCGGCATATCGTATTTTCAAGAGTAAAGGCGCGTTTCAGCCTTGTCGTAAATGCTTTGAGTTGCATTTATACTTCCTCCGTTGCGTTTTTATACTTTCGTGAGAAGTGCGCAGTCCTCGACGCCCCCAGACTCGTCTGCCGTTTCTCTTTTCAAGGCGTCCCTTGCGTTTGCGAGCATCAGCTTGACTCTGTTTTCCTGATTTACCCGCGAGGCGCTGGCGTCGTAGTCGATGGCAACGATGTTTATATCGGGATTGTTGTCGCGCAGGGGCTTCATCATTCCCTTGCCGACGATGTGATTGGGCAGACACCCAAAGGGCTGGGCGCAGACGATGTTTTTGACACCCATACTGTGCAGCTCCAGCATCTCGGCGGGGAGCAGCCATCCCTCTCCCATCTTGACTCCGTGTGAGAGATAGGGCTTTATTATCTCTGCCGTGTGGTCAAAGGAGGGAGGCGTGAGGTACGTGCCGCTCTCTCCTATGAGGGAGAAGATATCCTTCTGCTTTTCGATGAGGTAGTCGAGCACCAGCTTTGAAAAACGGGCGCGCATCCACGAGCCGCGTCTGTTCATATCGTAGTCGACGACCGCCGTGTTTATAGAATAGAGCATAAAGTCAAGCAGCCCCAGATATACGGGCTCGGCGTCCTGCGAGATGAGGAAGGAAGCGAGGTCGTTGTTTCCGAGAGGCGAATACTTGACGTATATCTCTCCGACGATGCCTACCTTTACCTTTTCTACCGATCTGTCCTGCGGTATGTTCTCAAAGCGTGCGACTATCTCGCGCGCCTTTTCTTTGCACTTTTTGTAGGATATCCCGCTCTGCTTCATATAATGGGAGAGCTCTCGCGAGAGCTTGGCTGCGAGAGCGTCGGAGTCTCCCGCGCTCAGCTCGTAGGGCTTTGTCTGATTTACGAGAGAGAGAATGACGTCGCCCCAAAGCAGCGCGTAAGCCATTTTGCGAAACAACGAGAGATCAAAGTTAAATCCCGAGTGCTTTTCTATCGCAACGAGGCTGAAGGAAATGACGGGGACGTAGCCGTATCCCGCCTTTTTCAGCGCTTTTCTGAGAAGTGAGATGTAGTTTGACGCGCGGCATCCGCCACCCGTCTGAAAGTATATCAGCGCCACCTTGTGCGGATCGTATTTTCCGCTCTCTATGGCGTCGATGAACTGACCGATAACGAGAATGGCGGGGTAGCAGGTGTCGTTATGTACGTACTTCAGTCCCGTCTGCGCTATCTGCGGGCCGCACGAGTCGAGCAGGTCTACGTTCATTCCCTCGTCGCGCAATACCTGAAGAATGAGATTGAAATGTATGGAGAGCATATTCGGCGCGAGTATCGTATACGTCTTCTTCATTTCTTTGGTAAATTCAACGTAATCTCTTTTTTTCATTACTCTGCGCTCCTTTCTTCAAGCGCTCCGATGAGCGAACGCAACCTTATCTTGACAGCCCCGAGGTTGGTTATCTCGTCTATCTTCAGCTGCGTGTATATCTTACCTTTTGACTCGAGTATCTCTCTTACCTCGTCGGTCGTTATGGCGTCTACTCCGCAACCGAAGGAAACGAGCTGTACCAGCTCAACGTCCGCGTTCTCTGCGGCAAACTGCGCCGCGCGGTAGAGGCGGGAGTGATACGTCCATTGATTGAGCACGGCAGGGCGCACGTCCTCTTTTGCGAGATGACATACGCTGTCCTCGGATACGACCGAGAAACCGAGAGAGGAGGCGAGTCTGTTTATTCCGTGACAGATCTCGGGGTCGATATGGTAAGGTCTGCCCGCGAGGATCATGATGCGCTTGCCCTCGGCTCTTGAGCGTTCTATTATGCGCTCGCCCTCGCGGCGTACGTCCGCCATATACTTCTCGTACGCGGCAAAGCCCGCGCGCACGGCGGCTTTCACCGCTTTTTTATCTATACCGTCAAAGCGCACGCTGAGCATCTCGTACATCTCGTGCGCGAGGCGGTTTTTGTCGTTTACGTTAAGAAACGGATGCAGGAAGTTGCGCTCATCCAGCTCCTCTACGTTTTTCGAGAGCAGCTCCGCGTAGTAGGCAACTATCGGGCAGTTGTAGTGGTTGTCCGAAACACCCTCGTCGATATTGTATGAGAGAGAAGGATAGAAGATAGCGTCAACGCCCTCCTCGAGCAGCTCCGCTATGTGTCCGTGCATCAGCTTGGCAGGATAGCAGGCGGTGTCGGAGGGAATGGAAAACTGTCCGCGCTCGTAGGTCGCGCGCGTCGAGGGCGCGGAGAGCTTCACCTTAAAGCCAAGCTCGGAGAAGATAGTCTTCCACAGCGGTGCCAGCTCAAGTATTCCGAGAGAATAGGGCAGTCCCATCACCTCGTCCCTCGTCGGCTGCTTTTTCTGCGGTGCTTCTATGAGCGTGCGCTTGTATTCGTAGGCGTCGAGCACGTCCGTCGCGTCCGTTACGTTTCCGAGTCCTCGCTCGCATCTGTTACCCGAGATAAAGCGCCTCTCGCCGAAGTAGTTGACCGTCAGCTTGCAGTTGTTGGTGCATCCGCGGCAGACGGTTGCCTTCGAGGTGTGAGAAAAGTTCTCGAGTGCCTCGGGGGATATGAGTGAGCTTTCCTTTGATCTTCTCGAGACGAGTGCGGCACCAAACGCCCCCATCAGCCCCGCAATATCGGGGCGGATGACGTTTCTGCCCAGCTCCATCTCAAACGCGCGCAGTACGGCGTCGTTGTGGAAGGTACCACCCTGAACGACTATATTCTCGCCCAGCTCCGACGCGTTTGCGGCGCGGATCACCTTATAGACCGCGTTTTTGATAACGCTTATCGAGAGGCCTGCCGAGATATCCTCGATAGAGGCGCCCTCCTTTTGCGATTGCTTTACTCCGCTGTTCATAAATACGGTACAGCGGCTTCCGAGATCAACGGGAGCCTTTGCGAGCAGTCCTCTTTTTGCAAATTCGTCTATCTCGCAACTCATCGAACGGGCAAAAGTCTCAAGGAAAGAGCCGCATCCCGACGAGCACGCCTCATTTAGCATTATGCTGTCGATCGCTCCGTTCTTTATCTTAAAGCACTTGATATCCTGTCCGCCTATGTCGAGGATGAAATCCACCTCGGGCATAAAGTGCTTTGCCGCCGTGTAGTGCGCTATCGTTTCCACGACACCGTAGTCACAGCCAAAGGCGTTCTTTATCAGCTCCTCGCCGTAACCCGTTACGGCAGAGCCGCGTATCTTTATCTTGTCCGAGCAGAGTGAATATATTATCCCTAACTGCTCTTTTACTACGGATACGGGATCTCCCTTGTTTGAGGCGTAGTAGCTGTACAGTATCTCCTTTTGCTCGGAGATGAGCGTCAGCTTCGTCGTCGTGCTTCCGCAGTCGATGCCGAGGTACGCCCCTCCCTCGTAGGAGGAGATATCCGCCTTTGCGACACTCGCTTTTGCGTGGCGCGCACGGAACAGCTCGTATTCCTCGGGAGTCTCGAAAAAGGGCTTCATACGGTTGCCCGTCGTCGTCGCTTTTGCGTTTTTTATCTTTTCTATCGTTTCGGCTACGGTCAGAACCGTACCGTTTGACTCAGCGTACACCGCCGCTCCGAGCGCTACCGAAACGAGCGCGTAGTCGGGGAATACCGCATTTTCCTCAGTGAGTCCGAGCACCTCGCAAAAGCACTCGCCCAGCCCCTTGCAGTAATAGAGAGGACCGCCGAGGAAAAGCACCTTTCCCGTTATCTTTCTGCCCTGTGCGAGTCCCGCGATAGTCTGGTTTACCACCGCCATATAGATCGAGCGCGCGATGTCTTCTTTTCTCGCGCCTTGATTTAACAGAGGCTGAACGTCCGTCTTCGCAAATACGCCGCAGCGCGAGGCTATCGGGTATATCCTCTCGTAGCCGAGAGACAGCTCGTCGAGCTCGTCGGCACTTACGTTGAGCAGGGTAGCCATCTGGTCTATAAAGGCACCCGTACCGCCCGCGCACGAGCCGTTCATTCTCTCGTCGGTACCGACGCCGAAGAAGATTATCTTCGCGTCCTCACCGCCGAGCTCAATGACGCAGGAGGCGTCGGGCTCGTATTTCTTTACGGTCTTAGAGGTGGCGTAGACCTCTTGGACAAAGCTGATGCCCGTGTCCTCGCACAGTCCGAGTCCCGCAGAGCCGGATATTGCGACCTTGACCTTGTCATCCCCGCAGATCTTGAGCGCTCCACCGAGCATCTCTACCGTCTTTTCGCGGACGTTTGCCATGTGTCTTTCATACTTTTCGTATATACGCTCTCCGTTTTTCAGTACGACTATCTTCGTCGTCGTGGAGCCGATATCTATACCGAGTGAATAGCTCATTTTCTTCCTTTCCCATTTCCGTGTGCGTCGTCAGTTTTGCTTTTGCACGCTCTTATATTCATCGTAAAAGCGGAAATACGGACATCTCTGACTTTTGCCCGCAAGATATCTTACTGCGTCGTCCTCGTCAAAGGACATGGTGCAGACGTATTCCTCGTATTCCGCGTCGTAATCGTAATATAAACAGTCCTCACAGCGAGGCTCTATCTTCGTTTTAGCCATCTTTCCGTCCTCTCAGATACTCAATGTTTGAGCTGACGAATGCACAGGCGTATTCGCCCACCGTCTCCAGACTCACCGTCGGCATATCCGCCCCCAGCCACATAACGTACATAGCGCATACTCCGTTTACTATGTATTCCACCGCGTACTGACCGACGATGCTGCCCTGCAGGTACTTTGAGAGAGTAACGCGGATGCCGTAGACGAGGTGCCTTTTTTCACTCGCTCCGATAAAGAGCTGATATGCACCCGAGCGCACGAACGCTCTGAAAAATTCAAGATCGTTTTCAATAGCTCGGTTGATAGCGGAAAAAAGAGGCGACAGGTCCTCGTGCCCGCCCGCCAGATAGTCGCGCAGTATACTTTGCGAATACATGAGAAGATCGTTTCCGAAATCCTCGATGACGTCGTCTATCTTGTCGTAGTGAAGATAAAACGTCTTTCTGTTTATCCGTGCCTTCTGCGCCAGCTCCGTGACGGTTATCTCGGACAGGTCTTTTTGAGTGAGCAGCTCTATCAGCGCACCCACTATTGCCCGTTTCGTCTTCAACAGACGCTTGTCGCTCTTCTCGCCGTATTTGGAGTTTGCGGTATGCATACGTATGTTAATATCCATATTTGCCTCGCATCAAAGTCAAAAATCCTTCAAATTATACATCAAATTCATCAAAATGTCAATGAATTGAGGATTAAAATTCAAAGTTTACAGAAAATTGACATTTTGTTTATTAAATTGTGATAATATTAGCGGGCACTATATTGTATTATTTAAGGTACGAAAATTCAGAATACGAAAAAAAAGATGCATTGAGCGGGGAAAACGCACCGCTCGGAGAGGAAAAATACAAAAATGCTTCAACTCAAACAGATATGCAAGGAATATTCCGCCGCCGATATGGGAGTAAAGGCGCTGCGCGGAGTGGATCTTGCTTTCAGAAAAAACGAGTTCGTGTCGGTGCTCGGCCCCTCGGGATGCGGCAAGACGACGCTGCTCAATATTATCGGAGGCCTTGACAGATACACCTCGGGTGACCTTATCATAAACGCAAAGAGCACCAAGGACTTCCGTGACGGCGATTGGGACGTTTACCGCAACCGCTCTATCGGATTCGTCTTTCAGTCGTATAATCTCATTCCCCATCAGAGCGTACTCGCAAACGTAGAGCTCGCTCTCACCCTCTCGGGAGTTTCAAAGGCGGAGAGACGCCGCCGCGCGACCGAGGCACTCGAAAAGGTGGGACTCGGTGACCAGCTCAAAAAGCGCCCGAGCGAGATGTCGGGCGGACAGATGCAGAGAGTTGCGATAGCGAGAGCTTTGGTCAACAACCCCGATATCCTTCTTGCCGACGAGCCGACGGGAGCGCTCGATACCGTAACGAGCGAGCAGGTAATGCAGATACTCTCCGAGGTAGCGCGCGACCGCCTCGTTATTATGGTAACGCACAATCCCGAGCTTGCGGAGCGCTACTCGAGCAGAATAATCAGACTGCGCGACGGACTCGTAATTTCAGATACGATGCCCTACGATCCCGCGACGGAGGATGAGGCACCCGCCATAGACGTTATGGCACCCGTCAAGGCGGCAAAGAAAAAGGTAAAGAAAAAGCCGATGTCTCACGCGACGGCTATATCTCTTTCAAAAAACAACCTGATGACCAAAAAGGGAAGGACCTTCCTCACTTCCTTTGCAGGCTCTATCGGTATCATCGGTATTGCGCTCATTCTTGCGCTCTCAAACGGTATAAACAACTACATCAACTCCGTGCAGAAGGACACCCTCTCCTCCTATCCGATACAGCTGATGGCAGAGGAGCTCGATATGGCGAGCATCCTTTCCTCGCTTATGGAGAGCTCCGAGAAAAAGGCGGACAGAGAGCTTGACCGCGTTTACGCAAATACGGTAATGTACGAGCTCCTTTCCTCTTATATGAGCGCGGAGACCAAAAAGAACAACCTCGCGGCGTTCAAAGAGTTCATCGAATCTTCCGAGGAGTTCAATAAGTACGCCAGTGCCATACAGTACGCCTACAACACGCCTCTGTACGTTTTCAGAGACACCGAATACGGTATTAAGCAGGTCGAGCCCTCCAACGTCTTTGAGACGGTAATGCCCGAAGGTATGGGAGACTCGATGTCTTCGATGTCCTCAATGTCTTCTATGTCAGGATCGCAGAACAGCCTGAAGGTCTGGTCGGAGATACTTCCCGCCAAGGACGGAGAGCATATCAACGATATGATCTACGAGCAGTACGATCTTGTTTGGGGTGAGTGGCCGGACACAAAGGAGGACATCGTCCTCATTCTCAACCACAACAACGAGATAAGTGATATGTCCCTTTACGCTCTCGGTCTGAAGAATACCGACGAGGTAAAAGATATGTTCGAGGATATTATGGCGGGAGTCAAGGACGAGGACTACGGCTCGGAGAGCTACTCCTACGAGGAGATAGCGGCACTTGAGTTCAAGGTGCTCTTCCCCGACGACTATTACGTTTACGATAGCGCGAGCGGCACATACAAGGATATGCGCGACAACGAGTCGTTTATGTCTCTTTGTATGAATGACGCCGACACGGGAATCAACTTGAAGATATGCGGTATCATCCGCCCCGATCCCGACGCCGTCTCAACGGCACTCTCGGGTACGGTCGGCTATACCTCGCTTCTGACCGAATACGTGATAAATACCACGAACGCTTCAAAGGTACTTACCGCACAAAAGGAAAATACCAAGACGGATATCATCTCGGGACTTGACTTTGACGACGGCTCGCTCGATTCTCTCACCGATGCCGAGCGCGCGGCTCGTTTCGTTGAGTATGCCGAGTCTCTTTCCGAGGCTGAGCGTGCGGCTCTCTACGTCAGCATTATGTCCGTCCCCTCCGACGCGATGCTCTTGCAGACGGTCGAGACGATCCTTGCGCAGTATCCCGATATAGAATCAAAGAAAAATGCGATCATCGAGATGTACTCGCAGTCCTCGCAGACGGACCGCGACACCGTTGCTTCTTATATCAACAAGATGAGCGACGAGGAGATAGAATCGGCAATGCTTGAGCTTGCCGACGCTATGGCGAGAAAGATGTACGCCGACGGCGTGGCTTCCCAGCTTGCTAATATCCCGGCTTCACAGCTCTCCGTTATGCTCACTCAGCTTATCTCCGCTTCAGACGAAAAGACAAACGCTCTGCGCTTTGACGAGTACGTCCCCTCCGAGTTTTCCGAGTATTCCTACGAGGAGCGCCTTGAGCTTCTCGGTGAGATAGATATGTCAGCCCCCTCGGGTATCAACATATACGCCGATACTTTCGAGGACAAGGATAAGCTCAGCGACCTTATCGCAGAATACAACTCCTCAGCGGCTGAGGAAGACAAGATCAGCTACACCGACATCGTGGCTCTCGCTATGAGCGGTATCAGCACTATCATCAACGTCATTTCCTACGTCCTCATCGCGTTCGTTTCAATATCTCTGGTCGTTTCCTCGATAATGATCGGTATTATCACATACATCAGCGTCCTTGAGAGAACGAAGGAGATAGGAATACTGCGCGCTATCGGAGCTTCAAAGGGAGATATATCGAGAGTCTTTAATGCGGAGACGCTTATCGTCGGCTTCGTTTCGGGATTCCTCGGTATTGCAACAACGATACTTTTGTGCATACCGATAACCGCAATCGTACGGTATCTTACGGGAATCGGTGATATTGCGGCAGAGCTTCCTCTCGTGGCGGCTGTGGTGCTCGTCGGTATCAGTATGTTCCTTACCTTTATCGCGGGACTCGTTCCTGCCAAGATAGCGGCAAACAAGGATCCCGTCGTCGCACTGAGAAGCGAATAAGATCTATCATAACGGGCGGCGTTGCCGTCAACGGTGAAAATATGCATAAGAAATTAAAAAACGCGGCGGCGCTGACTCTGTGCGTGCTTCTTTCTTGTACGCTATTCGGAGGATGCGCCGGCACGCAGATGCGCAGTGACACCTACTACGATATGTTTGATACCTTCGTGACCGTTATCGCTTACGAGCGGGACGAGGATCGTTTTGAGGAAAACTGCGAAAAAATAAAAAAAGAGCTCTACGAGTGCTCCTGCCTTTTTGACATCTATAATGAGTACGAGGGAATGAACAACCTTGCTACCGTCAACAAAAATGCGGGCGTATCCCCCGTCGTCGTAGACGAGAGGATAATGGGCCTGCTTGAGTTTTCCGTCGATATGTACAAGAAAACGGGAGGAGCCGTGAATATCGCTATGGGCAGCGTCCTCACCCTCTGGCACGAGGCGAGAGAAGCAAACGAGAGGGACGCAGGCTCAACGCCACCCCCCTCCGAGCAGGCTCTGCGAGATGCAGCGGCACATACGGATATAAAAGGACTCTTGCTTGACCGCGAAAATATGACGGTGTTTATCACCGACTCCGAGATGTCGGTCGACGTCGGCGCGGTAGCCAAAGGCTACGCTGCACAGCTTTGCGTCGAAATGCTCAAGGAAATGGGCGTCACAGACGGCTATGCCGTCAATCTCGGCGGTAATATCGCCGCACTCGGAGAAAAACCCTCCTCGGAGGCGTGGACCGTCTCTATACAGAGTCCGTATTCCGATTATAACGAGCATATTGCCAAGCTCTCGGTCAGAGATAAAAGCGTCGTTACCAGCGGTAACTACGAGCGCAGATTTGAGTTTGAGGGAAAGAGCTATCACCATATCGTCGATCCCGATACGCTTATGCCCGCCGAGTACTTTGACAGCGTCAGCGTCGTAGGAGCGTCGAGCGCCGTGTGCGACGCACTCACTACCGCACTCTTTTGTATGACGCACGACGAGGGAAAAAAGCTCCTCTCGCAGTTCGACGGCGTCGAAGCTATGTGGGTAAAGGATAAAAATA
>JAZQXE010000020.1:0-24988 GCA_045632705.1 Eubacteriales bacterium
CAATCATTTTGAATTGCCTTGTATGAGGTTTGTTCTATACACCCAGTTTCAAACAACAGCTCAAGCCAATATTCTGTTTCGTAGCATTCCTTTTGCGCTATTTCGAGTTTGGATATGAAATCCTTCGTACCTTGTGCATACTGCGCCTCGTGAATATTTGCTCCAATAGAAGTGCCGGAACGCAGTAATTGATTGATCAGAACCGCTTCTTTGTGTTCTGATTTCATATTACGGCAGAGGAAAACGATATTCTTGGCAAATTCCTTTGCTTTATCTCTTAAAATGCTGTTTGACACAATTCCATCACCTCTGCAATTATTATATACTGAAACCGTTACTAAGTCAAGTTATATTCCGACTTCGTCGGAGTGATATTATTGCTATCGCAATAGTGATATTGAAGCCTTACGGCTTCAGTGATATTTTATTCGCCATAAAACTCGCGTAGCGAATATCACTCGGCGCAAGCCGAATATCACTGCGTAGCAATATAACTCGCCGTAGGCGAATAAAACTGGCGTGATACTCCGTTAAGAGTATCACGCCTATCTCGGTGAGGTTTTTTGTGTTAAAGGTTCATCCGTTTTAAGAAACTGAATTAAAACCGCTTATCTTTTCCGCAAGCGAGTAGGGATTAAGAGCAGAAGTATAAACGGTTGAAAGGTCTGCCGGTTTTTTGCTTCCGCTGCCTATCGTAACGCCCGAAGAATCAGCGCTGTACGGCTCAACGAAAGCGTATCTTCCGCTTTCCGTATTAGAACCGATATACGCGTGATAGCATATCCAGCGTTGACCGCTCGTGTCGGTAACGTAGGAAGCGTGACCGCATCCGTTTATCTGATCGCTTTTTGAGAAAATGGGAGTGGGGAGCTTTTGCCAGTTTTTGATATCCAGAGGGTCTCCTCCCATATATTTGAGCTGACCGAGAGAGTAAAGCGTCGTCCAGTAGCCCGAGCCCGAGTAAATGATGTATACCGAGCCGTCGTCTCCGTAAACGGCAGTACCGCCCTCAACGACTTTCGGCCATACCTTTCCGGAGCTTGCATCGTACGCATGACCGCCCATTTCCCAGTCGTATTCCGAGCGGCAGATGACGCTTGACTGTCCCTCGATAGTCCATGGGTTTGTCATCTTGACGAGATTTATGGTCTGGTGGAAGGAGAGTGTGCCTCTTCCTTGTTCGGTAACGTACATCAAGTAGGGCTGACCGTTGATGATGATATCAGTCTGACCCGCCGCCCAGGTGTCGTCAAATCCCGCAATGTCCTTTGCTTCTATCTTCTGAGGAACGTTGACCTCGTTTGTCAGAGGGTTACCCCATCTGCCGAACAGATCGTCTCCGTCAAGGCACTTAATGACGTACATTCTGTGATAGATATTCTGACCGTTATCGCACGCGATATAACAATACCATCCTCCGTTGCCTTCTCCTATCTGCTCGTCTGTGTAGTAGTGTATTTCAGGAGACCACAGATTTTTCGACCACATTTTGCCGTCTTCAGGGTCGTATATCGTTTTTGATTCAGCATAGGGCAGGTCACCTATGTTTGCCGCACGTCTGAGTACGAGCGTAGAGCCTGTCGTCGATATGTAGTAGTATAGACCGTCGTGGTAGAAGAGCCAGGGGTCTGCGCCCTGATTTCTAACGGGATTTGAAAAATTGTATTCGCCCGTCTCCTTCTTGTCGGTGTCTACCTTGCTCTTGACGCTGCTCGTCATGCTTCCGCCGAGTCCCTCGCTACCCGTCATTCTGACGAGGTGAGAGAATACGCCGCCGTTTATCTGGACGTTGAACTGTCCTTTGTAAGTTCCGATCGTTGAGGATGACGGAGCTATAACGTTATAGAAGATTCCGCCGTTGAGATCGAGCTGTGCCTTTGCGTTGAAGGTTTGCGTGTTGTTATCAAGAGAGCTTGCTACGATACCGCCAAAGAACGTACCGCCGTTGATGGTAGCTACAATGTTTCCGGAAAACGACAGGGAAGAGCCGAGCGTGAGCTTTTCTTCAAAGATACCACCGTTGACGGTAAGATATACGTTGCAGTTTTCAGTGCCGTTTGCAGCGTCCCCACCGCGTACTCTTTGCCATCTTCCGCTGTTTATGGTTATGTAGTTAGTAGAGTTTTTAGAGGCGTAATTATCACCTCCCATAAACGACATATACGTCGGAGCGTCGTTTACCTTTATACAAACAACGCCTTCTCCTACGCTCACTTTATTTCCTTGAGCAAAGATGGAATAATATTTTCCTGCGCTTGCAATAGTCAAACGCTCAAAAACCGTTTCTCCGCCGCATCTGTAATTCGACTCGAATATCAGCCTAGCGCCCTTTTCCTTCGCATAGTCAACGCCGTCGTATTTTGAGGTTATTACCACTTTCTTGTTGAGCTTTACGGCAACGTCCTGATTTGAGGTCGTTTTTGCACATATAACTATCGTGCCGCCCGTGTCCTTCACCTTTTTCAGCGCGTCAAAGAAACCGAGCGTAGAGCTTGGACTGCTTCCGTCACCGCTTGCAGCGTCGCTTGCGTATACCGTATAGCTATCCTTTGCACTTTGCTTAATGTATGTAGCGATGGTCATTGTAGCATCGAATTTTTGACCGAGATAAAGTATCCTTTCTTCGTCAAAGATACCGCTTTTTACAAGCAATATCTTTTCTCCGCCGTCGTTTTTGGCGATCTTTTCGATATCCTTGGTGTAATAGGAAACGGTAGACGCGCGTATCTTTCCGCCCGTTATCTCGAGTATCGCACGTCCCATTACGTTGTTGACGTTTACGGTATCGACCTCTCCGCCGCAAAGTTTGACGTAAGAATTACCCGACAGAGAGCGTGTCAGCTCTCCTGCCGCGTTTACGGTTTTTACGTAACCGCCGTTTATTACTATATATGAGTCTTTCGATACGTGGTTTGAGGTGCTAGCCCCATATACGGTCTCTATCGTTCCTCCGTTTATCTCTACGTACTGATAACCGCTGAAATTAAGCTCAGCTCCCGACGTCGTCTGTCGGCTTCCCGCTATTACGGTGTAAAATTCTCCGCTGTTTATCCTTATGTGAGAGTTTTTCGTCACGTCGGAGCTCTTGCTCGGGTTTTGCCATCCTCCGACAACGTACGCGCCTTTCGTGCTTTGGGTGTTTATCATCTTCATACCATCACCAAAGGTGATGTAGTTATAGTTAGCAACAAAGTTCACGGTTGAAGGGAACTGAACGTGCAGATATTCAAACTGCGTGTTTCCGTTCAGTATATAGCGATAGGCGCCCGAGAAAGACAGCTTCGCTCCAAGCGTCGAATAATCGGTCTTGCCGTCGTAGGAGCTGATACGTACGTATTTCGTGTGCGTAGGCTCCGTAAAAGAAGCAGAGAAAACGTAACAGTCCGTAATTATTATCTTGGGGAATTGGTTTTCTCCGCGTTCTGCCGCATTATAGGCAGCGTCAAGAGTTTTGAGGGCGCTTTGCGGGGAAAGTCCGTCGTTTGAGTCGGAGCCCGAGGTATAGCTAACGTATATACAAGCGTCGGCAGGATCGGGGTGCTGATCTTGTGGCGGCAGCTGTTCACCGCTGTTTTCGTCTTCGTCCATCGGTCCGTCGGTTACGGGAGGCTCATCCGTTGTTGGAGGCTCATCCGTTGCTGGAGGCTCATCGGTTGATGGCGAGTCGTCCGTTGAGGGAGGCTCGTCCGTCGTATCTTTTCCGATCTCGGTAGTATCAGACGTATCCGTGCCGTCAGGGAATACCACGTTTGGAATATCGGTAACGCTGTCGGTCACCTCGTCCGTTACTTTGTCGGTCACCTTGTCGGTCGATGGCGTATCCGAGTCGGTAGTATCGTCCGGTATCGTTAATTGCGAGTTGTCAGTGGAATATGAGCTCTCAAACGAGGTAAGCGCGTTTTGAGAACAAGAGATCAGAAAGCTTGCGGTCAATAGCAATATTGCCATTTTTTTGCTAAAGTTAACGAGCTTTTTCATGGTTGGGTCTCTCCTATCACTTGAAATTTTTTCTGCTTCATTGATAATTATAGAGTGATAGGCATCTTATTTCAAGTAAGATGAAAAAACAGTGTGATTTTTCTGTATCAACTTTTTTAAAAATTTTGTTTGACAATTTGCGAAAAAGCCGCAGCGTGTGCGTTATATCTTATGCAAAGAGAAAAAAAGATCGTAAGAGAAAACGAGAGGAGAAAAACTATGTCAGAGCGTTATGCAAACGAGGTACTGTCAGAACAGTATCTGTTAAGAAAAAATCAGGTGTATATTTTTGGCCCGATAGAGACGGGAATGGCATCAAGGATAATTCCTCAGATGCATTACATCGATCAGAAAATGGCGGATGAAAATATTCCCGAAAACGAGCGTGTATTGACTCTATTGATAAATAGCCCCGGTGGCAGCGTTTCTGACGGACTCGCAATATACGACACGATAAACTCACTCAATTGCGAGGTGAGAACGATATGCGTCGGACTTGCAGCTTCTATGGGAGCGTTTTTGCTCAGCTCCGGCACCTACGGAATGAGATGTGCGCTTCCCAATAGCGAGATACTCATCCACCAGCCGCTTGGCGGAGCGCACGGGCAGGCTTCCGATATAATACTTGCGGCAAAGCATATAGAATATACGAAAAACAGATTGAACAGCATTCTCTGTATGAACACCTCTCAGCCTCTTGAGCGTATTATCAAGGATACCGACAGAGACTATACGATGAGTGCGGAGCAGGCGCTGGAATACGGAATAATAGACACGATCATTACACCGACTAAGATCAAGGCAGTGGGGGTGAGAAAATGAAAGACAATACCTTCGGATCGACCTTTGAGGCGTATCTGACACAATTTTATCTTGCAGACTCGGTGTGCTCGCAGCACGTGACCGAGGAAAAACGCCGTGAGATCTACGACGAGCTCACTAAAATATTTTGCATTACCTCAGACTTGAAGACCGAGGTATATTGGAAGATATCAAACAGCGCACCGTTTAATAGCATAAACGACTACGTTGGATATCAGCGCCTGTGCCGTATCATTCAATTTTCAAATGAGACGGAGGGTGAGCAGCAGCTTTGCGAGGCGGAGCTTACCGTTCTTTCTCAAAAGAGAAACGCGATGATGAAACGCGAGAGCATATTCGGTGATTGCACTTTCGTGACTACCGAGACCATGTGCACCAAGCTCTATTCTAGCTCCGCACTCGGAAACGTATGCGCCATGTCTCTGCTTTCCTTTCTTGAATACCACGGAATATGCGCGTACAAGGATACCGAGCGCGCAATAAAGAGGATGAAGAAATGCGCGGCGTACAACGACCTGTTCTCGATAATGATGTGCATCCGTTATCTCGAAGATAACGGAGAATATCTCGACGCTCTCTATACTCTGTTCAAGGGAGAGGGACAGAGACAGACGTTTTACGATATTTGCCGAGAGTACGGCGTAGATCCTCATGAGAGAGAAAAGAACAAACTCACGTCTCTTATGGAAAACGCCTTTTCTCTGGGACTTATTTCCCGAGAGAAATACGACGAGGCATTCATGAGAGCCGCGAGATGCGAGCTTATCTCTTATAACGACAAGGAGAGGCTCCTGTTATCAAAAACCAAAGAGAGCCTCGCGCTTTTGTCTGAACTTCCTCTGTACTTTGAACATAACGGAGAGGTCTCGGTAAACAAAGACGTTGTAAAGAACGTATGCCTCTACCGTCAGGCAGAGCAGAGAAAAATACTGCAAAACGTTACCGTTGCTTCCCGTTGCTCGCACGAGGTGTGTATGCCCTTGCTTGTTGCAAGCTCCGAGCAATTCGTTTCGGATATGTACTTCGAGATGCTAAAGGAAAGCATCGGAGAGGGACAGTGCTTCGTTATTGACGCGGACTCACTTACCCCTTCCGACTTTTCGCTGACAAAAGACAACGTCCTGCTTCGCGGTATGTGCGACACGAAGGCTGCACATACGGTCTTTCTTATCAAGGACTGTGAGGGCGTAAGCGACGGCGCTCTTGCCGAGCTTAAGAAATTGCTTGATTACGGGTACAGAAAGAAATTCAAGCTTCTCGAGCCCGCTATCACGCTTGACCTTTCAAAGGTACACTTCGTTCTTTTCGCAAAAGAGAGAAACGAAGTTGTAAGATCCTTATCCGACGTATGCGAGGTCGTATGGACGGATAACATTTCCTCCGGGGAAAAGGAAAGCGTTGCCCGTCACGTATTGGCGAGCCGTTGTGCATCCTTTGGATGTGAGGAGATCACCGCAGACGATGAGCTCTACGAGTTTCTGTGTACGTATTCTGCCGACAAAATGAAGCAGATAGTGGATTCGGCACTGAGAGGTGCCATCTACGACGGAGAAACTCATCTGGGCGTTGAGTACGTTAAAAATATTTGCCGTGAAAACGGACTTACCAGACCCAAGCAAGTGTTTGGGTACGCAGGAGGTGTTGTGAATGCGTAACATAGATATCTTCAAGGACTACGAGAATGCAAAGCTTTCTTCCGTTGAGGAATATAAGCAGATGCACGCAGATAAGACCTATAAATATTCCGAGATTTCCGAGAAGGAGATAAACGGTATCCCGATATCCGTTACGAGAAACGGAGAGGGAGAGCTTGAGCTTACGTTTATAGATAACACGCATCTGTTGTGTATCGGAGCGACTCGAAGCGGTAAAACTACGGGATACGTTATCCCTACGCTCAACGTCTTGCTGAAGAAGAAAAACAAGCCGAGTATCGTCATAAGCGACCCCAAGGGTGAGCTTTTCCTCTCAAACGCCGCAAAGTTTGAGAGGGAGGGATACCGCGTTATAACGCTTGACTTTACGGATTACCGTCACAGCGATTGCTGGAATCCTCTGACCAAGTATTTCAGACAGTACAAAAAATGCATACACGTTGACGACGAGATAGAAGTCGTCGATACTCCAAACGGTCCGAGAAACAAATTCAGAGGAGTCGTCTATGAAGACCAGACCGAGCTTGATCTTGATCTGAACGAGGTAAGAGCCGGATATTTTGACGAGGTCGAGAAGGGAATAACCTCTCTTTCGCAGGCTATCATACCTACTCTAAACACGCGCGATCCCTTCTGGGAGGACAGCGCGCGTGACCTTCTTTGCGCGATCCTTTACGGAATGCTCGAGGATAGCGAGAACGGTGGGGGGATCACCGAGGACAATTACTCGTTTGATACGCTTCTTCGCATATTCGACACCTTTTCCGATACCAACGTCGATTACGATAACGGGTATTTTACGAAAAGAGATATAAAGACCTCTAAGGCGTTTCAGCTTGCAAACAAATGCATAATTGAGCAAGCAAAGAACACCAGATGCTGCATAAGCTCCAGTTTTGCGGCTAAAATGAGCAAGTTCAGAGATACATCTGTCAGACGCATTACCTGTGCAAATACCTTTGAGATGTCAGAGCTAGATGACGCAGGTCCTGCGGTCATCTTCGTCTCCTACAAGGACGAGGACAGCTTGCATTACGAGATAATCAGTATGTTCCTCAGCAACCTCTATACCGAGCTTATCTCGATTGCGAGAAAAAAGAATTCCAAGCTTGACCGTCCCTTCTACTTTTTGCTTGACGAGTTTGGAAATCTCCCCAAATTTAACGATTTTGAAAAAGTAATAAGTGCCTGCGGTGGCAGAGATATTTGGTTTTTGCTTATACTTCAGTCATACGCGCAGCTTTATAATATCTACGGCAAGGATACAGCCGAGATAATAAAGGACAACTTGAATACTCACGTATTCTTCGGAACAAACAATCCGCAGACCAAACGTGAGTTTTCCGAGGAATGTGGCAAAAAAACGATAATCTCTCCTATCTCCGCATTGGGAGGAAAGGGAGAGAGTATCGACAGATATGAAAAGGACACGGTAGCCTTGGTACCCGTCAGCTCGCTCATATCGCTTTCCGAGGGCGAGTGCTTCGTTACTCAGATGCGAGAAAACGTACTTCGCTCAAGAATAGAGCGAAGCTATACTTGCCCCGAATTTACGGGTAACGATGAAAAAACCGAGTACAAACGCTCAAAATTGCGTTTTTCAGATCCGAAATATCAGTTTGATATCGACCTTTTGAGAAACGATGAAGAGAAAAAGTCAAAGAAGGGCTTTAATCCCTTTGACGATCTCGACTGACGAGTGTCACTTTGCCGCCTTTTTTCTCTTCCGTTGTCGTGCGCACTTGACTGATCGTGGTAAATATGGTATAATATACGTGTACGAAACAGAAAGAGAAGAAAAGGTGGTGAAGCCAATGGCGGCGTTTACACAAAAGGAATTTGACACTATGATAAGCGAGCTTTTTGAGTACGAGGAGATATCCTTTGATACTCTTTGTAAAATAGCTCACGACTCACTTGAAAACAGTGTCAGGAGATGGTGCGAGGCTGATCTCGCATTGCGAGGAAAAGGGTATGAGGACGATATAATGCAGGACGTCTACATACGTATGATGAAGACCTCTATCACACATTTTTTCAAAAGGCCCAGTACGGAGGGAATCAATCGGGACGTGCAGGGATTTAGCAGCTGGATGTTCAAGATCGCTCTTAACATCAAACGCGACTATTCAAACAGGGTAAGAAAGGCTAACTTCAACGTTGGCTCTATCGAGGATGCGGACACCTCCGACGGTGCGCTTGTCAGTGATATTTGCTCGCAAGCGCTGGAAGGGGAAAACGGACGACTCTCCGAAGTTTTCTCGCTGGTGATGGATTCCGATTCGCAGACTTACAAAATACTGACTTGGCTTGCAGTCAGTGCCTATATGATAGATCTTGACGTTAGCAGGATCAGATCGACCGAGCTTGTCGTTGAAAGCTACGCAGATAGGACTCTCTACGATATGGAGCGCGGCGTGCTTGGAACGATACAACGGCAAAAGTGGATAAATATAAGCGAAGCGCAAAAGAACAAACTACATACCTCTCTTGCTCTGACGGATTCTGACGGACGAGAGATGGGAGAAAAGCTATACGGCGATTTCTTTATGAAAAAAGGCGGAAAGGCCACGGTAAGTGACTGGGTGAACAGAATGAATTCAATGGTAAGACGGGAGATATCCAATGAAGCATTTAACGGTTGATGAGATAATCTCGTTCGTATCTATTAACAATATGGACGCCGACTCTATGAAACTGATGTCAAGAGTCAATTCACATATTCGAAGCTGCGATGAATGTCTTGCGCGCGTACGCGCACTGTGTGACGCTTACGACGAGCTTCAGCGTATGAGTGATAAGGCGGATAAGGCTGACATTTCAAGCTTAAAAAACGCTATGCTTAAGAATTTAACCGAAGACGGCAAAAATATCGACGTTGATTTCTTTTATGGTGATAAATGATGAGAAACGAAGAAAAGGTAGTAAATTTGCTTTCTGAAAATCGTATGCACATTTCCTTTGCCGAGTCTTGCACGGGCGGGCTTGTATGCGCGACTCTTGTCAGTTGTGCCGGAGCGTCGTCCGTTCTTGAGGCGTCGATCGTCACCTATGCAAACGAAGCAAAGATAAAATATCTTTCCGTAAGCGAAGATACGATAGAAAGATACGGTGTCGTCAGTGAGCAGGTAGCTGCAGAGATGGCGCGCGGAGTTGCGGCAGAGACGGGAGCGGAGGTCGGTGTTTCGGTCACGGGAATAGCAGGTCCCACAGGCGCGACGAGTACCAAGCCCGTAGGTATGGTATGCTTCGGCTTTTTCATAAACGGTCGTGAGTACGCTGAAACTGTCAGATTCGGAGATATCGGCAGGGATAGGGTAAGAGGCTCGAGCGTAGAACACGTTTTCTCGCGTCTGGTCCAATTGCTCGCCGAGTAACGTTCTTTATCAATTTAGGGTGCGGTAGCTTCTATCGCACTTTTTTTATTCTTTTAAAAATTATTGCGAAAAACAGCTGGCCTCTTCGTTATAACGTATGTAAAAAGGGAGGTGGGTGTTATGCTGCCAAAAGAATTGACCGATGCCCTCAGAGGCAGGGACAGCGTATGCGTTGCACAATTGCAGACGTTGCTTGATATAAGTTATTCCGACGCGCGTCGAACCGTCGCGTATCTCGGAGAAAATAAATACGCCGCAAAAAAGCCCGAGGGCGTAATGTTCAGACTAAATAAATATCATATATGTCCGCGTGAGCTTACCGAAGACGAATGTATGAATATCGGTCTTTCTCTTGACAAGACCGAGTACGAGTGCCTTACTCGACTCACCAAATATATTACGAGGAAAAAGGCTCTTGAAAGACATATTTCTTTCCGACGTGAAAAATACGATTCTTTGATAGAGAAAGGGCTCGCTTATTACTTTGAGGGAGAATTATACTCGTCGTTGAGCGTCGAAAGCATTGAAAAAATAAAGAAATGGCTGATGGATCTTTCCGAGGTAGACGTGGAGCTGAGGGCGGTTGCGCTTCCCGTGCTTCTCGAGTCTATCCGAAATTCCACCGCTCCATCCGGGGCGGTAATGGAGTCGCTGTTTTTACCCGAAAAATCAAAGAACTTTATAAATGCGGGCGTGAAAAAATATGCTGAAGATAGCAAGGACCTGGTAAGCATCAACCTTAAAGTATCGGATCAAGAATTGAGAAAACTCTCATACGAGCTTATCGAAGCGTTTCTTTATAAGAAATATTACGCTTCAAAGCAAAGCTACGTCAGATCAGCCACAAGACAGCTTCAGCTTCTAGCAAACGACGCGGGATGCCCTCCGCTATTCTATCGCGCTTGTGAGATGGCGGTAGACCAGATAAGAAACGAGCTCAGCTATTCAAATATGATCGAGATCAGAAAAATAATGGACGCACCCGACTGATAGGAGGACGATATGAAAAAGTACGAGATATTTGCAGTGTCAGACGTGCACGGACATTCCTCTATTTTGAAAAAAGCACTCAAGGACGCGGGATTTCGTGAAAATGATCCAACGCATTTGTTGGTTGGACTAGGTGATTATTTTGACAGAGGGCAGGAAAACGCAGATACTCTCGAGTACCTCTCGTCGATAGAAAATAAGGTGCTGGTCAGAGGTAATCACGAGGATATGCTTCTTTCTTGTATTAACCGCGGAAGATACGGACACAACGAGGTATACAACGGTACCGACATGACCTTGCTTGAGTTTTTTGGTGAAGAGAACGTCAGCGCAGACGGAACGATAATACAAAACGAGCATACCGAAAAAGTAAAAGAGCGTCTGATAGGATTTATAAACTCAACCGTAAACTATTTTGAGAGCGACAATTATGTTTTCGTTCACGGATGGGTACCGACCGACTATTTTGATGGGGTAGAGACGGTGAAACCAATGTGGCGCGTATCCACCGATTCCGATTGGTATCGTGCGAGATTCCTTGAATGGAACAAGCAATACGCCAAGGGGTTGACTATCGGAAAGACGATAGTATGCGGACACAGACCTGCCGCGTGGGGCGCTTTTATAGATAATACGCGTAGCTTTTCCGATAGCTCGGTATTTTACGCAGATAAAATGATAGCTATAGACGCAACTACCGTAAATTCCGGCAGAGTGAACATTTTGAGACTTTCAGACAGAATATGATAGGTGTAATTACCGCAGAGCTATACTTGACTGTATCCTCTGCGGTTTTGTTTTATCAATTGTTTGTTGACAAAATTGTGCGTTTTGGTTATTATATAAGAAGGAAGTCTGCAATACAGACTTGTAAACTAACATTGAGGAGTTAATTATGGCACAGTATAGATATAGTATCCTGCTTGACAGATTGCTTGGGGATTCATTGAAATACGGCTCACCATCATTTATTTCGCGTGCTACCGCAGAAAAATTTATAATTGCTGTTATCGATCAAATAAATGCACAAGGCAACAGACTCAGCGGAGAGTTGTTTGATTGCGTAGTTATTTTTCAGAGATTAAACGTGAACTTGAATTCGTTGAGAAACGATCTTTTTACCTATGTAAACAATAACGCAGACAGAGACGTTGATATTATGTATCTGTCGGATATGATCGACAGCGCGTGGAATAAGGTCAGAGCACAGAATATACACGAGCTCGGTGCTAATGGCTTGCTTTATTGTATCCTCGATAATCCGAGCGAGACGGTAAGAAGTTGCTTTTTGAGAAATATGAATTCAAGTGCTAATACGGGCGAAACTGTAAATACTTCTTCGAACGGGGAATTCAAAAAAAACAACTCTTCTGGTGCAGAGAACGTAGCGGGTATCATAAATGACGTTAACGTAACCGTAAACGATCCTAAAAACAAGGACGGAGAAGAAAACGGCAAAAAGAAGACGGAATCGCAGAGCAAGAAAACTAAAAAAGCTTCTGACGGCACTCCTGCATCCTTTACCGAAAAGGCAAAGGAAATAGAACAAGCTCTGTCGTCTTGTATTTTTGGTCAGGATAATGCGATCAATACCTTTGCGTCGGGATATTTCAGAGCGCAGATGCTTGAGCTTACTGATAAGAACAGATCAAGACCGCGAGCTACTTACTTATTTGCAGGCCCTCCGGGTGTAGGTAAGACATTCCTTGCCGAAAAGGCGGCTGAAATACTTGACCTGCCTTTTATGCGTTTTGATATGAGCGAGTACGTCGATGACGAGTCGAACATAGAATTTTGCGGCTCGGATAAGGTATACAAAAATGGAAAACCGGGTAATCTTACAGGATTCGTGGAGCAAAATCCAAAATGCGTTTTGTTATTTGACGAAATAGAAAAGGCGCACATCTCCATAATACATCTTTTCTTACAGCTTCTGGATGCCGGCAGACTGAGAGATAATTATACAGATACAGAGGTATCCTTCACGGACGCTATAATTATCTTTACTACTAACGCCGCTAAACAGCTTTATGAAAACTCGGAAAGCACCGACCTCAGTACCATATCGAGAAAAGTGATTATAAAGGCTCTCCAAACCGATATTAATCCTACAACTAAAAAACCGTATTTTCCTGCGGCTATATGTTCTCGTTTTGCATCCGGCAACGTCGTTATGTTTAATCACATATCAGCGGCAGGATTGCGACAAATAGCAAAAAGGGAACTTGACAGACACGTCAAGAATCTTTATGAAAGCACAGGAATAAAAGTCGATATAGATGAAAAGGTCTATACTGCAATACTGTTTGCAGAGGGCGGCAGTGCTGATGCGAGAACGGTAAGAGCAAGGGCAGAGGCGTTTTTCGATAACGAGCTTTACGAGTTATTCAGACTTACAGCTTCGGATAGTGTGCGCAGCACGATTGATGACATTAAAACGATAAGTATAGATATACAGTTGCCGCAAAACGATGCTGAAATATACTCGTTGTTTACTACAAAGGATAAACCGCGAGTTTTGGTATTTGCATCTGAGGATGTCCTCAGAAAGTGTCAAGACGGTACGGCTTCTTGCACCTTTGTAGGTGCGAGCGAGAGGGATGAAGCTATTGCTGCGCTAAAGGAGACAGAATACGACTTCATTTATCTTGATTTTATGTATAAAAGTGATGCGGAAACAGCGGATTATTTGAATATCGAGGATGTGGATTCGCAGGCGCGTAGCTTATTCTCATATATCCGAGAATACTACTCGCATATACCCGTATATATATTAGCTGACGGAAGGACGATAGGCCGGGAGGAGAGGACATCTTTTGCTCGTCTCGGAGTGCGTGACGTTGTTGACGTTGATGAAGATCTGGGAGAAAAAATCGAAATGATCTGCATGGAGCTTCATTCTCAAAGAAGCATGAACGTTCTCGCAAGATCAAACAAGGTAGTAAGCTTTGAGACTGCGCAGTTTCTTCTCGGAGAAGGAAAAAGTGCTAAGATCAGACTCTTTGATTTCAAGCTCAGCGTCGCTATGGATGCGGAAGATTCCGAGAATATTCTTGACAACGTGTCAAGACCGAGCGTGACCTTTGACGACGTTATTGGTGCGGATGACGCAAAACAAGAGCTAAAGTACTTTGCGGAGTATTTGCGGGATCCCAAAAAATATGCAGGAACGGGAGTTCGTGCGCCCAAGGGAGTTTTGCTTTACGGACCTCCCGGAACCGGAAAGACCTTGCTTGCAAAGGCTATGGCAGGGGAAGCGGACGCTACGTTTATTACGGCAGAAGGAAATCAATTCCTTAAAAAATACGTCGGAGAGGGTTCTGAATACGTACATAAGTTGTTTAACAGAGCTCGCAAGTATGCCCCTACTATTCTTTTTATAGACGAGATAGACGCGATAGGAAAGGAAAGAAAGGGCGGGGATTACAGCGACGGTGCTGAAAGGACGCTGACAGCTTTCCTTGCCGAAATGGACGGGTTTAAAAATGATCCTACAAAACCCGTGTTTGTTCTTGCTGCAACCAACTATGAGGTAGAAAGCGGAAGAGCAAAGAGCCTTGACGGTGCGCTTGTGCGACGTTTTGACAGAAAGGTATATATAGATCTTCCCGGCAAGGACGGTAGATTGCGTTTTATCAGAATGAAGATAGCAAAGAACAAGGCGTTTGCGTTATCCGAAGAAATGATAAACAATCTTGCTCTCAGATCGACAGGAATGAGTCTTGCTTCTCTTGATTCCGTTTTTGAGCTTGCACTCAGAAGCGTTATCAGAACGGGACAGACTTCTGTTACCGACGAAGTAATTGACGATGCGTTTGAAACGTTTAACAGCGGGGAAAAGAAGCCATGGGACGCATCTCTCCTTCTCCGCGTGGCGCGCCATGAAAGCGGACACGCCTTTATTTGCTGGTATAACGGAGAAACACCATCCTACGTTACGGTCGTTGCTCGATCCGGATACGGCGGTTATATGCAGCACGGAGATAATGAGGGTAAGTATTTGAGTACCAAGGACGAGATGCTTGCTCGTATATGCACCTCACTTGGCGGAAGAGCCGCGGAGATAGTATATTACGGTGAGCGTGACGGTGTTACTACGGGAGCCGGAGGAGATCTTTCAAACGCGACGGCAACGGCACAGAGAATGATATGCAAGTACGGTATGGATGAAAATTTCGGCCTTGCGTCAATCGACGTAAACAGTGCATATTCCGGAACTTTAGCAGATGACGTAAGGGCGGCGGTAAACGATATCCTTGACTGTCAGATGCAGAGAGCGGTTGAGCTTATAGAGTTGAACAAAGATGCTATCGACGCGTTCGTTAGTGCTCTTATGGAAAAAAATCATCTTACGAGTGACGAGATAGACACTATATTTGGAAAATACGTTAAGCGCCCGTAATGGTGCGAGGTTTATGAGGTGAAAAAATGAACTACGAAAATGAGATCGATAAGCTTTTTGACGAGGATAACGATGATAATCTCGTTTTTTATGACGAGAACAACGTAAAGATCGAATTCGAGCAGGTAGCCGTTATTCCCATAAACTCTAAAGCGTACGCTTTGCTAAAACCTCTCAATACGGGGATCTGCGGTGATGACGAGGCTTTGGTTTTCTGTATTCTCAACGACGAGCTGATGCTCGTTGAGGACGAAGAGGAGATAGACTCGGTATTTGAAGAATACTACCGACTTTTAAGAGAAGCCGGAGTAGATGTGGATTGACTGCAAGTCAACGCGTAAGTTCTTTTTTTCGACAAAAGTATTTACACGGGGTGCCTTGCGTGGTATAATCTTTTTATAAATCTTGTCGGTAGTTGTGCCGACAGTCAAACATGAGGAACATTATGAGACGTACATTAGCAACGTTGTTGGTTTTTTCAATGGTTTTGTGCGGATGCGCCGTTACGGTTGACGGTGTTTTAGACTCTGATACGGTTGGTACCGTTTCGGCGTCTACGACTGGGGCGGACACGTCGTCCTCCACGGATACCGACTTTGTGACGGACGGCACGACCGACGGAATTACCGATTACGATACGGATGAGGTCACTGACGGAGATCTTGATACCGATAGCTCTCCCGATACGGATGAGTCGCAGGATACTGATGAATCGCAGGATACGGATGAACCGGATAACCCTACCTCTCCGCTTGATCCGTCAAATAGACTTGATGACGAGGCCACCTATGAAGACGACGAGTATATCAGACTTTCAAAAAACGTGCTCGTCGAGATGCTCGATTCTAAATTCTGGAAAAACAGCAAATACGACAAGGTGGTAATGACCAAGTCCGAGATCAACAGATATAACAAAAACGCCGCTTCCGAGCTTGGAGGCTCAAGTATAGGTTATTATACTCTCGATTCTATACCTGCGAAGGTATCAAAGGAATTCGTAAAATACTTCGTTCAAGAGAGTATACCTGATTACGATCGTGTGCGCGTTGACGGTGAGCTCCGTTCTTATTCTTGGTGGAAGAGCGTTATTGACAACATAAATTATTCCTCGGTAGGCTCGTCTACGAGCGTTAAATACGCGTATTCGGTCGGTAGAGGAACTTTGCACAAATATCCTATTGCCGAGTTTATTACCTCAAATATGTCAAATCTCCTTGACGACCAAGGTACGAACGGTGCGTTCCATCCTTATCAGAGATTGATCGTAATACACGAGAGCAAGGACGGTCAGTGGTGTTACGTTATGACCTCCGGTGCTAGCGGTTGGGTGAAGAAGGCGGACGTTGCTCTTTGTAAGAGCCGTCAGGATTGGATGAACAGATACGATCCCGATCAATTTCTCGTTGTTACGGGGAAGGAACTTCGTATTACATGCGAATATTCTACTCCTGAGTTTTCAAATCTGCTTTTGCCGATGGGAACGGTCCTGCCGCTCGTGAGCGCAGACGATGCTCCCAAATACGTTAACGGCAGACTTACTTACGGAAGCTACGTCGTTCTTTTACCGACGAGGGGAAGCGACGGATACATCGTTGATAAATATGCACTTATTCCGTACAATGCAGACGTAAACGTCGGATATCTGAAATATACGAGAAATAACGTTCTTGATCTTGCATTCAAGTTCGTTGGAGATATCTATGGATGGAAGGGATCGAACTATTCGGTCAACTGCTCGGGTATGGTTCGCGAAATATTTGCGTGCTTTGGTCTCAGACTTCCGTCTCTTGCATCCAACCAACAGCGTGCGAGCGGTGAGCTTGAACGAGTACGAGTTGACCATATGACTCCTGCTCAAAAACAAGAATATCTTAAAACGGTCGATGCAGGTACTATCGTATTCTTTACGGGACACGTAATGCTTTATCTCGGAGAATATAATGGGGAATACTACGTCATCAGCGCCACCGGAGGATACCACGAGACCGATATGGGAGAAACTGAGGTGCCTTATCTTTACAGTGTCAGCGTCAACACGCTCGACGTTTACCGTGACAGCGGATACACCTGGCTTGAAGAACTTTGGTGCGTTCAGTGGGTCAGATACGCCAAATAACGAACGGCTTTGATCAAACTAAATACGGGATAGTCTTTTTTGGATATTTGCTCCAAAAAACGACTATCCCGTTTTTTTATTTTTATCGGATTTTGCACTCGATTTTCTATTGACTTTGAGGATGCAAAGGAATACAATGTAGTGGTTAAAAAACAACGGTGCTTTCTGCACCACGGAGGCATATAATGAACGTTCTTCTCAGCTTGTCGATAGCGTTGTTTGCGGGACTGATGCTGTCGAGATTGGCAAAGCTTGTTAATCTTCCTGCCGTTACCGCATATCTTGTTGCGGGTATAATCATAGGCCCTTATCTTTTAGGCAATCTTGGCGTTAAAGGACTCGGATTTGTAAGTATGGAAGATATATCTTCTTACTCTCTTATTCCCGACGTAGCGCTTGGATTTATAGCGTTTTCTATCGGAAACGAGTTCCGCTTGTCCCAACTCAAAAAGATCGGAAAGCAGGCAACCGTTATTGGAATAGCACAGGCCGTATTTACAACGTTACTCGTTGACGCTGCACTTATTGGACTTCACTTTATAATCCCCGATAAATTCCCGTTGCCCGTTGCCATTATTCTCGGAGCAATCGCTTCCGCAACTGCTCCCGCTGCAACTTTGATGGTAGTAAAGCAGTATAAAGCAAAAGGTCCGGTTACCGACATCCTCTTGCCCATAGTAGCTCTTGACGACGCGGTGGGACTCGTTTTGTTTGCCATTTCATTTGGAATAGCAAATGCACTTATCCACGGAGCAGTAGGAATAATATCGATACTGGTAGAGCCGCTCGTTGAGGTAGTGTGCTCAGTTGCTCTCGGTGCTTTGATGGGATTTCTTTTTACGTTTTTCGAAAAGTTCTTCCATTCACGTTCAAAGCGCCTTGCTATGTCCGTGACCTTCGTTCTTCTCACAGTTGCAATATCTATGGTTGAGTTTAAGGCGTTTGGAATACACTTTGCTTTTTCATCGTTGCTCGTGTGTATGATGCTGGGAACGGTATTTTGCAATATATGTGATTTCTCCGAAGAGCTTATGGCGAGGATCGACAGATGGACGGCACCTCTCTTTATTTTATTCTTCGTGTTGAGCGGTGCGGAACTTGAACTTTCCGTATTTACCGACTATTTGATAGTTATCATTGGTATCGTATATATCCTTTCAAGATGCATAGGTAAGTATCTCGGTGCAGGAATAAGCGCAAAGTACGTTAAGTGCGAGCCCAATATCGTGAAATATCTCGGCATTACACTTTGGCCGCAGGCGGGCGTAGCTCTCGGCATGGCTATAAAGGCAGCAGAGATAGGCCCTATGGGAACTACCGTAAGAAATATAACGCTTTTCTCGGTTCTCATATACGAGCTCGTGGGTCCGTATCTGACGAAGGTCGCTCTTACAAAAGCAGGAGAGATCAAACCCGAGGAAAAGATCAGCGCAAGAGAACTTGCAAAGCAGGGAACCGTTATTCATTAATTTTAAAAAGAAAGGCTTCGGAGCAGGGGTACTGCACCGAAGCCTTTGTATTTTTAAGAAAATTTCTTTTTGATATATCTTTCGATCGCGTCGGGATCCAAAAATCTCTTACAAGCATCGTATAGCTGACCTTTTGATTGCATTTGTGCAGTTTTACATAGCCTTTTTACTCTGTACGAGATAACGTTTTCGGACACGAACAGTTTTTCCGACAGTTGGATGTACGTCATACCGTCCATAATGCCGATTAGTATCTGCATATCCAATTTGTCGCATTTTGTGAGCATGTTTTCAAAGGTTATTACGTCGTGTATCTGAGGGTGACGGAAGAAGTCCTCCGCGTATCTGTTTGAGGGGATGCTTTCGTGTGAGACGCTTCGTTTTGTGTATTTTGTTTTAGCGGTACTTTCCCCGAGAGAGAGCTTGGGGGATACCTTTGCCGTAACGTAAACGTCGTCGGAAGCTTTTCTGAGATAGGAATATACGTATACTGCTTGTCTTCCGAGATGCTCGTGCTCTATTGCAACGGCGGTTATCGTCGGATTTCCTATCTGGGCGAGTATATAGTCACCGAATGATACGACGTACATATCCTCGGGTACTCGGATCCCCGATCTTTCAAGGTCGTCTATCAGGAGCCTTGCAACAAGGTCGTTTACGCATATTGCCGCATCGTAATCTTTTGAGTGACGTAAAAATGCGTCTTCGTCGTCGTTTGATGAGCTTTCCGTGTTGCTCGTAGCTCTGTAAAAAATATTGCAACCGTTGCCGTAGGGCTCTACGTGTTTGTTTCTTTCTTCGAAAAAATTCTTTTTTATAAGGTCTGTAGATGAATCGGGATTGCAACCGTAGAGGGCGATCTTGTTTCTTCCGCATCCCTCGAGATATTCGGTGATCATTTTCATTGAATCGTGATAATCGACTATGATGTTTGAATATCCGTAGGAGCTGTTGGCGGATTGATGATTGATGTAAAGTAAGTGTACGCCGTTTTGACTGAAATATTGGTTGAAACGCTTGGATTGATTGACGCTCGTCGCCAAAACGAGCAATATGCGCTTTTCGTCTTGGTCGAAGAAGGCGTCAAGGTCGGTGCTGTATATATCGTCAGCCGTGAGCATTTTTATGGAATATCTTTTCTTTGTAGCTTCGTCACTGATACCCTTAAGAGTCTGCTTACACCACAGAGTATCGTTATACGTTGGGTCAACGTATATATGAATGTCCATAAGAAACCTCCATTCCATAATGATAATATAAAATGATTATAACATTAAAGCGCTTCGCTGTCAATAAAATGTCACATTTTATTGAGGATACGCCGCTTTGAACAGAAAAGTTTTCGCAAAAAACGCATTTGTATTTTTACATAAAATTTTTGATTGAAAAAATTAAATAAAAGTGTAAAATAGTAAGTACAGCAAAAAGATCAACGAGGTGTTTTATTATGGCTAATTCAAAGGTTATCGCACAACTTGAAAAAATGGTGATACCTACATACCCTGGGGCCGCTTGTGAAGAGCTCCCTATGTTTGCGGAGAATAGAAATCATCAGTTGTCGTCAGGAAATCCTTATCCTAACAAGGTCGTTATCAAGACAAGAGAAAAAGAACTGATCGATCGCGAGTATGACGTTGTCAGGCTCGAGAACGATTATATCGAGCTTATTATACTTCCCGAGTTAGGTGGTCGCATATTTACGGCAAAGGACAAGACCACGGGTTACGACTTCTTTTATCGTCAGCACGTTATCAAGCCCGCACTTATCGGTGCGCTCGGAGCTTGGATATCGGGCGGTGTAGAGTTTAACTGGCCTTATCATCATCGTCCTTCTACGTTTATGCCCGTTGATTACGAGATAGAGACCGAAGAGAACGGTGCGGTTACCGTTTGGTGCTCCGAGCACGATCCTATCGACCGAATGAAGGGTATGGTAGGTATTCGTCTTGAGCCTGACAAGGCTATGTTTGAGACGAGAGTCAAGGTAACTAACAGAACTGCTATCCGTCACTCTTTCTTGTGGTGGGAAAACACCGCAGTACCTGTCAACCCCGAGTATGAGATATTCTTCCCCTCGGACGTTGACCACGTTCACTTCCATTACAGACGTTCAAATACGACCTACCCGATAGCCAAGGGAATGTTCAACGGTTACAAATACGACGACGGTGGCGTTGATATTTCAAAACATTTTAATACCAAGATCGCAACCTCGTATTTCTGTGCCGCGTCTGATTACGATTACTTCGGCGGATACGACAACGGTAAGAAGTGCGGTGTCGTACATATAGGTGACCATCACGTTTCTACGGGTAAAAAGATGTTTACCTGGGGATACAATCAGCTTGCGCAATCCTGGGAGCGTGCTCTTACCGATACTGACGGTGCGTACGCAGAGCTGATGGCAGGTTCTTATACCAACAACCAGCCTGACTTTACTTGGCTTGAGGCTTATGAGACCAAGAACTTCTCGCAGTACTGGTATCCGATATCTTCGCTTGGCGCACCATCGTATGCAGATCTTCAGTATGCTATCAACGTAAGCTCGGGTTTAATCAAGATCCAGCCTATCAGTGATAACGACTGCGCGCGCGTAACTCTTACCGCAAAGGGCGCGGTACTCTTTGACGGAGAGGTAGCGCTAAAGGCAGGTCAGGTATCTGAGATCAAGGTTGATGAGTTTGACGATTCCGAGTACGAGATCCGCATAGACGAGCTTTACTACGAGCAGAAGGTTCGTACGCAGAAGCCGCTGCCCGATCTTTTCCCCGAAGTTCCAATGCCGGGCGAACTCAAGAGTGCAGAGCAGAGATATATTGCGGCTATGCACCTGCATCGTTACAGAGATCCAAAGGCTAACCCTGACGTATATTTTAAAGCAGCACTTGAGATAGATCCCGAGTTCGTACCCGCTCTCACCGCGCTCGGAGAGAGAGCTATCAACAGGGGAGACTTTGAGTGTGCAAAGAGCTATCTTGAAAAAGCGGTTGCGAGTGCAACCAAGTATTGCTATCACATGGATAGCGGAAAGACCCTCTATCTCCTCGCTTATGCAAACGAAATGCTCGGAAACGACAAGACGGCGTACGACCTTTATCGCAAGTCCGCTTGGAACGAGGATTCGGTCTCCGCATCAATGACCAGAGCTTCTATGCTTGACGCAAAGAAGGGGGCTTACTGTTCCGCCGTAAAAATGGCAGATACGGCTCTCAGCCGTAACAACGATAACGCAATTGCGGCAGCTATTGCAGCTATTGCTCGCTACAAGTCGGGAAAGATAGAGTGTGCAAAGAAGAGAATAGAGGCTGAACTCAAGAGGGACAGACTAAACCATCTTGCGAGATATGCAGCGTATCTTTGCGGAATGATGACGGAGGAAGAATTCTACGGAAAGCTCTTATCCAATCCCTCGCAGACCTGTCTTGACATTGCATTTGATATGCTCAGTGCGGGCTTTGAGGATGAAGTCAAGTCACTTCTTGAAAATCTTCCCAAGTACGTTGACGATATAGCACCTACCGTTGCTTATATGATAGGCAGACCCGAGCTTGCAAACGAGATGCATAAGGCATTCCCCTCACGTCCCGGTGAAGCAGCCGTGCTCGAGGCTTCCGACAGTGAGTATGCAAAGTATCTTCTCGGTTGCTTGCATTTTGCAAACAAGCGTTACGATAAGGCGTACGAGCTTTGGAAGGATATAAACAGATACGAGGCAAAGCGAAACGTTGCCGCTTACTTCTGGAAGAAGGGAATGCACAATAGTGCTCTTGCGGCACTTGACGAGGCAATAGCTCTTGAACCTACCTGTGAACAGCTCGTTTACGAAAAGGCGTACCTGCTCAACAAGATCGGGTATGATGCTCAGAAGACGGCTGATTCTATCGCCACTCTCGTTCCTTCACTTGCAGATGCTCGTGACGACATCGTTACAGAGTGGGCAGCAGCTCTCATCCGTGCAGGTAAGTACGACGATGCACTTTATCTTATCAACAATCACGATTTCATTCCCTGTGAATGTGGCGAGACCGCCGTTGCTATGCAGCACATCAATTCCTGGTATGGAAAGGGAATTGACTGCTATGCGAATGGTGAATATGAAAAGGCACTTGAAGCATTCCGTACCGCTCAGGTAATTCCCGATAATCTCGGAGCGGGATTGTGGAATCCTGATCTTTTGGTTCCTACACAGTATTATGAGGCACTTACTCTTCAAAAATTAGGAAAGAACGACGAGGCTGCAAAGATATTTGAGTACATCTCCGATATTTATCTCGACTATTTCTCTGAGTCGTATCTGCCCGAGATTCCTGTTTATGAAGCAATGTCACTTATCAAGCTCGGCAGAGAGGCAGAGGCTGACGCACTTCTTACAAAGTACCTTGACGTATGGGAAAACGAGAAGAAGAGGGTTGACAGCGGTTATTTTGAACAACAGCCTTTCTTTATCTCTTATCTTGACGATGCAAAGACGGAACGTGCGACATTCTACAACAAGCTTACCGACTTTGCTTTGTCCGTAAAGAGCGGAATGGCAAAGCTTCTCAACGTTTGAGAAAATTAACCCTTTATACATACAAGACACAAGTTTAAATGAAAAGGCACTCGCAGCATCGGTCTCATCGATAGTGCGAGTGCTTTTTTTGTCAGCTGATCAGTAATATAATAAGGCTTGAAATGAGATTTTAACACGGAAAAATTCAAGGAGATAATTTAATTGTATTTTTTACAATAAATTTTGTGTTGAAAAATGATTAATAAAAGTGTAGAATGTATCTGTATAGAAAAATATTTTTTAAAAGAGGTATTTTAATTATGGCAAATTCTAAGGTTATCGCACAACTTCAAAAAATGGTGATACCTACATATCCCGAGGCTGCCTGCGAAGAACTTCCTATGTTTGCGGAAAACAGAGTTCATCAGCGTTCATCTGGTAACCCTTATCCTAACAAGGTAATGATCAAAACGAGATCAAAAACAAAGATCGACAAAGAGTATGACGTAATCAAGCTCGAAAACGATTATATTGAACTTGTGATCATCCCTGAAATAGGCGGAAGAATTTTCTCTGCAAAGGATAAGACCACGGGTTACGACTTCTTCTACCGTCAGAACGTTATCAAGCCCGCGCTCATCGGTGCGCTTGGCTCCTGGATATCGGGCGGTGTTGAGTTTAACTGGCCTTACCACCATCGTCCTTCTACGTTTATGCCCGTTGACTACGAGATAGAGACCGAAGAGAACGGTGCGGTTACAGTTTGGTGCTCCGAGCACGATCCTATCGATCGTATGAAAGGTATGGTAGGTATTCGTCTTGAGCCCGACAAGGCTATGTTTGAGACGAGAATGAAGGTAACTAACAGAACTGCTATCCGTCACTCTTTCTTGTGGTGGGAAAACACCGCAGTACCTGTCAACCCCGAGTATGAGATATTCTTCCCCTCGGACGTTGACCACGTTCACTTCCATTACAGACGTTCCAACATTACGTATCCTATTGCTAACGGAATGTTCAACGGATACAAATTTGAGGGTGACATTGATATATCCAAGCACATCAACACCAAGTTCTCCACGTCCTTCTTCTGCGCTGCATCCGACTACGATTACTTCGGCGGATATGACAACGGCAAGAAGTGCGGTGTCGTACATATAGGTGACCACCACGTTTCTACCGGTAAGAAGATGTTCACATGGGCATACAATCAGCTTTCTCAGTCGTGGGAAAGACATCTTACCGACTCTGAGTACGGCTCATACTCCGGATACGCAGAACTTATGGCAGGTTCTTATACCAACAACCAGCCTGACTTTACTTGGCTTGAGCCTTACGAGACCAAGAACTTCTCACAGTATTGGTATCCTCTCTCAGCTCTCGGCGTACCCTCTTATGCAGACCTTCAGTATGCTATAAATGTAAGCTCCGGATTGATCAAGATCCAGCCTGTATCCGATAATGCGGGAGCTAACGTTGTTCTTACTTCAAAAGGCAAGACCATATTTGAAGGTGTCGTTGCACTGACCGCAGGTAAGGTTACCGAGATCAAGGTAGACGAGTTTGACGCTTCCGAATACGAGATCCGCGTTGACGAGCTTTATTTTGAGCACAAGGTTCACGTTCAGCAGCCTCTGCCCGATCTTTTCCCCGAGGTTCCCATGCCCAATGAGCTTGATACCGCAGA
>JAZQXE010000021.1:0-14513 GCA_045632705.1 Eubacteriales bacterium
CCCCCGCGGTCAAACGTTGAAAGAAGCGGATCGGTCCACTTGTCGTCCACTCCCGCAAAAACGTCGTAATAAGAGCGGTCTATGATATCCGCGGAATTCTTTTCGTAAAAAGCAAGCATAGCGCGGTTGCAATATCTGAATATAAAATCAACGAGTCTGCCTGAACCGTCGTACACTGTCTCAACGGCACAAAACGGTAGCGGCAAATTGTCGTACACGCGCAAGCGCTCGTACACGCTCTCTATCTTTTCACTGTGAGAGCCGTAAGGTATCTCGCTCGCGATCCTGCCTTGGAGCTTGTGCTCTCCCGCCGTTCTCACTCTGCCCGAAAAGCACGCTCCGTCGCTCATCTCGTACACTCCGCCCTTGACGGAAATGATATGTCTTTTTGACAAAACGACGGCTCTGTTTACGCAAATAAACTCGTTTTTCGGCAACGCCTCAAAAAACGTCCTTACCGAAAGGCGCGTGCTGATGCGTCCCACGGGTGCCGTGACGGAAACGACCGTCATACCGTTTTCTCTTGACAGATACTTGATATCAGACTCGAGAACTCCGTATTCGACGAGTAATTCCTTTGCTCCGATCACCGTCACTTCACCTCTTTTCTTTCCTTATTCTATCACCGCACGCGTATTTTTTCAATATATTTCTTCATTATTTATTGATTTTTGAAATCGTCTCGTATATAATTTTCGTGAAGATAACGTTAGTTCTGACTGCGCGTACACAACTCAAACGAAAGAAGATGATGGTACGAGATTCATATCCGTAAGACAAGCCTCCGAGATGCTCGGCGTATCGACGAGAGCAGTTCAAAAATGGATAAAAGCGGGAAAATTCAAGGGTGCGGAAATGGTAGGGAAAAGCTATCTGGTGCCCTACGACTCGGTCGTGCGTCTGTTGACCGACGCAGGCGACAACACTCCGGGCAAAGAGGTAAAAAAAGAACACGCAAGCGAGCAGCATTTAGCCTTTCCTCTCACTCAAGGGCTGTTTTGTGCAGGGGAGGCGTACGCCTACATCGAGGGGATAAAGGACGAGGACGAGCGTCAGCTCGCGCTGGCGGAGTATTATTACTACTCGGGAAATATCGAACGGTCACTGTTGATAACCGAGAGCTACGTCTCTCACGAAAACGCAGAGCTAAGGCTGAGTGCCGCCCTGCTCTATTCCTTTTCTCATTTGTCACTCGATCACGCACACAGAGCGCATATCGGCTTTGACATTATCAATAGCACCGCAAAAAGCATCAGGAGCTGCTCAAACGACAGATATCTGCGCGCGCTCGCCGTATTTTCTCAAACTGCGGTAGACGTGCTGATGCACACTCCAACCGATATCTATCCGCTGATGAGTGAAATGATATATCTGCCCGAGGGTTTACGCCAATTTGCCGCATATCTTATGGCGCAAAACGCCTACACGAAGAAAAACTACGAGCGCGCTCTCGCTATCGCAGAGACGACGCTCGCATACTCGGGAGAGGAGTATCCGATCGCGTACACGTATCTGTTGCTCATCGAGTGTATTGCTCTGGTCAAGCTCAAGCGCACGAACGAGGCTAAGGAGATATTCATCAAGGCGTATAATTTCTCACGCCCCGACTATTTCATTATGCACTTTGCGGAAAACCACATGTTCCTCGGCGGCCTTATGGAAGTATACGTAAAGCGAGAACACCCTGAGGACTTTAAGGCGCTCATTGCGCTCACGCACAGCTTCAGCAATTCCTGGAAGAAAGCGCACAACAACATCAACAACAATACGATCTCGACCGAGCTGACAACGACCGAGATAAGTATCGCTATGCTATTCAATCAAAGCTGGACGGTAAAGGAGATATCCTCGCACATGGAAATGTCCGAGAGAATGGTAAAGTATCATCTCTCCATCATCTATCAAAAGCTCGGCATATCAAGCCGCGAGGAGCTGCGTGCCTTCGTGCCTGTATAAAGAAACGTAAAACGACGGAGAATAGACGTCTCCGTCGTTTTTTGTTTTCCTCTCGTTCGCGGTCGCGAACGGTTGTGGTGCGTTTTTACCCCGATTTTAGCCTTATTTTTTATTGTAACTCATTTTTTTGAGTTTTAAGCTCCGCAAAATTGCACTATTTTTTTGCAAAACGGGCATTTTTTATTTTCGAAAAAACGTGTAAAATATACCCACAAACATATACGGAGGCAAAGACGATGGAAAAAACGATAACTCGGTCCTTTTGCTTTGACGGTGATATATGCGACGTGCTTTTCCGCTACGACGAAGCAAGCGGCAAGTATTTCGGAGACTATCCCGACTTTGAAGAGCAACCGAGATACACGGGTACGGGCAAGATGTGGGTGACCGCAATGCAAACGTCCTGTGCATACGCAAAGAACAAGTACACGGAAGAAGGCCCCTGCGACGACTGCGGCTCGTGCATTTACCTGCACCGAGAACAACAGGGAGACCTGATCGGCATTTGCATGCATGCGCTCAACGACAAGCCCGCAAAAAAGAAATAAAACGCAAAAAACGATAGGAATAAAACGATGAAAAACAAGATCTTTAAAAGAATTACGTCAGCGGTGCTTACCGTTGCGATAGTGATCTCGGGTCTGGTCGGCTTTTCTCTCTCGACGGCGGCCGATATGCAGATAACGAAGCTCACTGACCCCTCCACGATGGACAACTGGAAGCTCTACTACGGTGCGGGAGTAAACAACACCTCCATGGCGGGCGGTGTATGGACGGACAAGTCCGTGTTTACCGACGCTTCCGAATTTGCAGAGTCGCTCGGTATCACGATGCGCGATCCCAATAGCAATTTCCTCATCGCGCTTTCTGCTATAGCATCGAACAAGTCGATGACGGGCTACTCGAACGTCCCCACCGACACGATGCTCGTTCTCGACATCTCGGGTTCTATGTCCGAGGAGAACGTAGAAGCTATGGTACAGTCTACCAACGACGCGATAAAGAGACTCCAAGAGGTAAACTACTATAACAGAGTAGGCGTAGTTCTCTACTCGGGCAGCAGTACCTTTTCAAACTCAAGCACCGATACGGCAACGGTGCTTTTGCCTCTCGGCAGATACTCGCAGGCAGACGACAACTACGTCGTGCTGACAAGCTCCTCTGCCATCTCGCAAAACAACGCTCCCGGCGGCAATAACGGCCCCGGTGGTAACAACAGACCCGGTGGTAACAATAATAACAATAATAACAATAATAACAACGACGACGGTCTGCACGTAGCGGTCAACCCGAGCGTAAAGAACGAGAATAACGCCTCGGTGGGCGCAGTATCAAAGAAGGTCGTCGGCGGAACCTACGTTCAGAACGGCATATACAAGGCGATGCAGGAGCTGCTCTCGGTTGACGATACGACCATTGAGGACGGTTTCCAGGCGGGAACGAAGCGTATCCCGATACTCGTTCTCATGAGCGACGGTGCGCCTACCGTTGCAACCTCGAGCTACAACAACGTTTCCACCTCGAACATAGGAAACGGAAGCGAGACCACAAACGATATGGTCTTCCTCACTCAGCTCACCTGTGCTTATGCAAAGGCGAAGATCTCCGAGCACTACGACAATTCAGCTCTCTTCTACACTCTTGGTCTGGGCGTCGGCTCAAACCAGAACGCACTCGCTACGCTCGATCCCGAGGAATCGAACAACAACATCAAAAACGACTGGGCAAGCTTTTTAAGGCTCTCCGAGAACAGAACTCTTGCTCTCTCAAGCAGCATCGCGGTAAGACGCGATATGACGGTCACACAGGACTATCAGTACTATTCAAACCAGTATTTCCAGGCAAGCAACGCGGCAGGTCTGATCAACGCCTTTGAGAGTATAGTTGAGCAGATCATCATTCAGTCGCTTTACTACCCCACTCACATCTCGGGCGCGGGAAGCAATCTCAGCGGCTATCTGCGATTCCACGATGATCTCGGAAAATATATGGACGTCGTAGACATCAAGGGAGTCGTGCTCGGGGAGGCGCTCTTCTCCGGTTCTATGCTCGCACGCAACTTCGTTTTGGGCGGAGGAGCTCTCGGAACGACCGACGCTCCGACCGAGCTCGGTGACGAGTTCATCAATTCCGTTCGCGTTCGTCTCGGTATCGACGACGTAGAGGACGCGCGGGAGCTTGTGGCTTATGCATTTGAGTACAAGCAGCTCTACTATGCAAGCGACTCGGATTTTTCAAACTACATCGGCTGGTATGCAAACGATGCGGGAGAATATCTCGGTTTCTGGTGTGAGGAACACACCGAAAAGGACTATCCCGCAGGCGCTACCTACATAAACAAGTCCTACGGTCTTCTCGGTGAGGTATCGGACGGCGTAAAGTCGACCGATATGATGTACGCGTCCATTCAGGTGCACAAGAGCATCGCAACGGGCGACGTATCTCTCATCTGGGCTATTCCCGCCGCGCTCATCCCCGTAATATCCTACAAGATATCCTTTGAGGGCTCTTCTATTGAAGACGCGCGCAACGTAGTGGTCGAGATAACAGAGGAGTCTCCCATTCGTCTTGTCTACGAGGTGGGCTTGCGCTCCGATATTACCCCCATCAACATAAGAGAGATAGTTGGAGAAGACTACGAATATATCAACTCCGACGGTTCTTATACCTTCTATACCAACAAGTGGGACGTCGAGGCGTTTGAGAGCGAGATACACTACTCACAGGACGTCAACACCGTATCCTACTTTGAGCCTAACGCTCAGAACGAAAGATTCTACTACACCGAAAACTCGGACATTTACGTTAAAAACGGAAACGAATACGTAAAGTTCAACTATAACGGAAACGCCCTCCCCGACGGTGAATACTACCGTCTGCACGCCGTCTTCCACATAGACGACGCCGCAACCGGTGCCGCAAGCCTCGAGCATCACTACGACAGAATATACGCGGAGGGACTCTCAAAAGCACAAAAGGATGAAAACGGCAATTGGTATATACCTAAGGGCACGATACTTCCTTCAGTAAGACTGAACAGAGCCGAAAAGACGGATAACGTCACAGACACGCTCGAATATTCGGGCTATCCGACGGTAGAGCTTGCTTATACCGACGGTGAGGTCGATCACTACTACGTTGACGCGGTACTCGGAAACAACGGCAAGCTCACAGTTATTCCCGCAACGGGACTGAAGATAACGAAGAAGCTCACCGCCGCCGTACCCGATACGTCAACGAACTTTACCTTTAATATAAAAAGCTCAAACACCTCTGACAACTCTACTTATCCTACCCTCTTCGTCTACGAGGACGGCAGAGAAATGTCGGGATATATCAGCTTTGTCGGAGGCGAGGCGAGCTTTATGCTCCGTCCCGAGCAGAGTCTTTTTATAGTTGACCTCCCCGAAAACGTCAGCTATACGATAAGCGAAACGAAAAACGACGCCTACACCATAGACACGATAAACGGACAAAACGTCGATCAGATAACGGTCAGCATGCAAAGAAACGCGATAACCGATATCGAATTTACGAACAAGCCCCGCGGAGCAGGACAGCTCTTCGTCTCAAAGACGGTAGAGCATCCCTTTGAGAGCAGCTGGGCGGCGCACCTCGACAAAGAATTTACCTTTGAGGTAGATCTCGGAAGCGGGTCAGGGGGCAAGAGCTACGAGCTCTCACTCTCAAACCGCACGAGCAACGTTACGGCTGACGCAAACGGCAAGTTCACCATAACGCTCAAGCACGGTGAAACTGCCCTCATAGCGGACATCCCCGACGGCACGGAGGTAACCGTACGCGAGATATCCATCCCCGACGGATTCCAAGCAAAAGAAACGACTCTCTCGGCTGTGATCGGCACGGACGAGAACACGGTACTCAACTTTACCAACGTCTACTCCCCCACAGCCCCAACGGACGTTAACGTCACCCTCACGGGCAGGAAGGTGCTCACGGGCAGAGATTGGCTCGATAGCGACGAATTCACCGTTATTCTTCAAAGACTCGACGGCTCCGTCTGGACAAACGTAGCTCAAAAAGCACTCACGAAAGACGAGCGCGACTACGACTTCACTTCCGCTCTCAAAGCGGAAACGTATGAAAACGCAGGCGTTTACCAATACCGCATCTACGAGGCGGACGGTAATATCGGAGGCGTTAGCTACGACAGAGCGTACAGACACTTCAGCATAGTCGTACACGACGCAGACGCTGACGGATCACTCGAGATAACGAGCGTAACGCAGGGCACGGGTGCTCGCGTAGAGTACGCTCTCGGAGTATGGAACGTGTACGCTAACTTCGGTAACGTTTACGCGCCCACGGGCGACACGACGGTCACCGTAAATATCACAAAGAAGGTCTCCAACACCACCTCAACGAACATTTCCCTCTCAGGCTTCGTCTTTGCCCTCTATAATCAGGGACAGCTGGTAACGACGAGCGCTCCCACCGACGAAAACGGTCTTACGAGCATTGAGCTTACGTTCCTCGCAAACGAGGTGGATTCCACGCTCATATACAGTCTGCGCGAGGTAACGCCCGATTCTCCCATCCCCGGGCTCATCTACACGGACAAGGCGTACACCCTCATCGTTGACGTAATAGACGACCTCGACGGAACGGTAAGCGCAACCATATCGGAGCTTGGTGCAAACGCTGCTCCCTCCGACTCGTTTGCGGCTGAATTTACAAACGTTTACGATCCCGATGAAGTCGATATCACTATCAACGGCTCAAAGGCACTCCTCGGACGCGAGATGACGAGCGGCGAATTTGAATTTGAGCTATACGAGATAATAGGCGGCATCGAAGTACTAAAGGACAGCGCCGTCAACGGCGAGACGGGTTACTTTGCATTCGGTACGCTCGTATATGAAACTACGGGCAGCTACCGTTACTCCGTCAAGGAAAAGGCAACAGATGCCTCAAACGTCAGCTACGACGAGCGCGTATTCTATATCGACGTAACCATAACGGACGAAAACGGCATACTCGTAGAGAGCGTCGTTATCACGGACGAGGAAGGCAACGCCTGCGAGCGTATAACCTTTACAAACGTCTATACCCCCGATCCTACCGACATCACGATCTCGGGCAACAAGACGCTCGTCGGTCGCGAGCTTGGCGCAGATGAGTTTACGTTTGCGATCTACAACGCTGACTCTTCCTTTACCGTACACGGTACTCCTCTTCTCACCGCAACCAATGACGCGGACGGACTCTTTACCTTTGACAAGATATACTTTGATCAGGCGGGCACCTACTACTTCGTAGTAAGCGAGGACGCTACCGCTTCTCTTGGCGGCATCTCGTACGATACGAGAAGCTACCGCGTCACCGTCACCGTCACCGACGACGGAAAGGGTACGCTCACGGCAAACGTAGAATATGCAGACCAGCAGAATCTCTCAACAGACGCTATCAGCTTTACAAACGTCTACTCTGCATCCTCTACCTACGTTACCATCGGCGGAGAAAAGAAGCTGACGGGCAGAGAGCTGCTCATAGGTGAGTTCAAGTTCGACGTCTACTCGGCAGAGGGCGAGGGGGGAAGCTACGTAAAGACCGCCGCTCTCGTAAGAAGCGCGGAAAACAATGCAGACGGCAGCTTTATCTTTGAGCCCATCACCTTTGACGCGGCAGGCGTATATAAGTTCGTAATCATCGAGGACTCCTCCGACAAGGAAGAGCGCATCACCTACGACGAGAGCGTATACGAGCTGACTGTAGTAGTCGAGGACAACGGAGCGGGAGCTCTGGTTGCAAGCTACACTATCGCAAAGCAAGGCGAGACGGATACGGCAGACTTAGTATTCAACAACGTCTACACGCCCCGCCCCGATGATATCACGCTCGATATCAAGATCAAAAAGACGGTAAACAACATAGGAGAGCTCACCATAGGCCCCAACGGATTTGAGTTTGAGCTTGCCGGCTCGGGTATAGAGGAAGCTATCAAGCTCACGACGGACGCAAACGGAGATGCGGTATACACCCTCACCTACACCGAGGATGATATCGGCAAGACCTACGTCTACACCGTCAGCGAAAAGGCGGGAGATGATCCCTACGTCACCTACGACGACACGATCTACACGATAGAGCTGACGATAGGACTCGACGAGAATAACAAGCTCACGGCAGACGCGAAGATCGACGGAGTTGATACGGACGAGATCCTGTGCGAGTTTGTAAACACGTACGAATTCAAGGCTCCCTACACGGGAGACGGCGAATCACTCGCGCTCTGGATCGGCACCTTTGCTCTCTGTGCAACGGCTCTGTTCGTTCTCTGCACCGCAAAAAAGAGAAAAGCAAACTGATCCCGACGCACTAAAGCGCAACAGCAATACGCTAATATAAAAAAGAGAGCTGATCGGCGTAAAGCCAATCAGCTCTCTTTTGTTTTTATCGTATGCTTTTCGTATATCGTTCTTTATCAGTCGTCGTCCTTTACCTGCTCGGAGAGAGGAAGTGCGTCAAAGGGGACGAGGCAATGATGCTGCTTTGCCATATCGTTTCTCGCAGGTGCCCAGGAGAAGCCCTCCGTCCTCATATACGCGTTCCATCTGCAATGCTCAAGCTCGCGTATCGCCCACAGCTGCTCCTCGCTTCTCTGTTCTTTTGGCAGGGTTATACCCGATATACCGCACAGCTCCTTCATCTTCTTGTGGATAGCACTCGCGGTAGAAGAACGGTAGTTGTAGTCGTATTTCCAGAAGCTCTCCTCGTCCGCTCCGTAGCTCTTGTGTCTTTCGAGTGCGAGTTGTTCGATCTCCGAGTGTATTATTACGTTTTCGGAGTAGGTACTGCAACGGTCACCGATAAACTCGATATCATACTTGACGTTTTTGTGGTTGGCAATACCGCGCAACGCCTTGTTCTTGTCTACGCTGTACACGATAGACTGTATAATGGGAGAAAAGCCCGCGCGCATACACAGTGAACGGAGCTTGAGCGCTCCTGCGATATTTTTCTCGTCGTCACCCAGACAAACGAGAGCGTAGGAAATAGTCGGGAGGGAGCTGACGTGACTCGCAAACTCGTAGCTGTCGATATCGACCTTTGAGTGTATGTTTATCGAATATCTGCTCTCGCCCTTTATATCAAAGCGGCCGTTGAATCTCTCGTCCATAAGCTCGGGACACTCGGCGCGGAATTTCGATGCGGCGAGCTTGTCAGCGTCATAGACGTTTACGTAGAGCTTGTAGCCTGTCATCTGTGAGAGCCAGACCAGAGCCTTCAGCATTTCTTTTCCGTGTTTACCAAGACCGATGATAACTGCCGAAATGACATGATCACCGTCCTCATCAACCGTCTTTGCAGAGTCGAAAATGAGGCGGTAGCCGTCACTGTAAAGCATATCGTTGATAAGTGAGCGCACCTCGTTTACGCGGCGTATCTTGATCTGTACGGGGCGTTTTTGACTCTCGCCCTCTGCCTCTGCGGTCTTTTTGCATTTGCGCTTTGCCTTTTTGTCCTCGTCGTCCGACTCGTAGCCTCGGTTGAGAAGCATCTCGGTCTCGGGCATGGAGGAGAAAACGAACAAATGGGAGTGCGGGCGGTATTTGTATTTAGGCAACAGATTGAGCGCCTGCGACGTATTGAGAGACGGATCCTCTGTTATCGTAAAGAACTTCATACTCGTCTTTTTGGAATGGAAGGAGAGATCGAGCACGGATACGTCCTGTTTAAAGCAGAGCGCGCCTATCTCGTGTGCGCCCTTTATCAGCTCGTCCATCTGCTCGTTTTTCTTTTCGTTTACGTCGGCAAAGATGCACAGGCGCTTTCTCTTTTTCGCGTCCCGCTCTCCGTTTTCAACGATACTGCGGGCAAGCACGAGAGATTTTTCCGTAAGCGCGGAGAAAACGTAAACGTCGGAGCGGAAATTGGCTAAATAATAAGTAACGTATGCGCTGATGTTTTTGAAAAACGACAGAACGAATCCGAACGTGAGAAGAGGTGCGGCAAGAAACAGGATAGCGAAGAATATCATATATCCCGAGTTTATCCATCCGTCGACCGCTATGTTGTCGATGACGAAATCAAAGTCACCGTCAACGACGAAGAGCCTTATCACGTTATGCACTGAAATGAGCGCCGTCTCGATGGGAGAGCCGCCCGTTTCGGAATAATGCTCCATATATATCGGCAAAAACATAATAGCGGCAGATACCACGACTCCGACGAGCAGAATATTCGTTACGTTGAGAATGTCGGAATGGAACTTTTTCATCCTCGATATGCACACCGCACCGATAACGGCAGCAAGCGATGCAACGAGCGCCACTACAAAACATACATAATAAAGCATTTTCAAACGCTCCTTTTCAAAAAAGAGAATATTAACTCTTTTCATTATAAACGACCTATCAGAAAAAGTCAATAAGCAGCTATCACACGCCCAAGCTCCCCCCGTCGTCTTTTGCACAAAACGCCAATTTTTGTAAATAAAAAACGTATATGGTTGACAAATTGGTTTTATTTTGTTATAGTCAAAGTGTATAAAGCTGTAAATTAGGAGGTGCAAAAATGAGCAAAAAGAAATCCATAATTTCCGGAATTTTGTTAGGGGTGTTGATCTTTGTCGTTTTGGAAGCCTTGCACTATTTTTTTTGTAAAATAATCCCAACTAAAACGATACCCGAAATGATGGGAGCTTTGAGCGCTTTCCTCTATTTCTTTGTATACCTTCCTATTCTGCTGTGCCCCATCATCTTCAAATTGAAAAGCAGTTCAAATTTCCCCTTGCATTTTACTGCAAGCGCATTTGCAACGGTCTCAACCATCATCATAATACATTTTTGTGTTTGTTGCATCAAATACAAACTGACAAACTTCGACCATGGAATGCATTCAATGCTCTTAACGTTTTATACAGGAGTATTCGCAGCAGACATTGCTCACACAACGTATCTGAAGATAAAAGGCAAAAAAATGCAAGATACAGTCCAAAGATATGACGAAGCTTTTCGGAAAAAGAACATTGATATCCTCGTTTGTATCGCTTTGTTCGCAAGTGTGTTTGCTATTATTCACTCCACTTCCGACATGTTATATATTGAGAATAAAAATCTTCTCGTAATATCCTCGAGGTTTATATTGTACTTTTGCATATACTCGTATTTCGCAATAAAAGCATCGTCAATGCATCCATGGAAATCGTTTTTGATCTCGTTGTCCATAAACACACTTGGTTTTATCTTAAGTCCATACTTTGCTATAAACGATGATTCTACTTCTTTCTATAGAACCACCATAGTCGTTATATTACTCACCGACCTCATATTCTCTATCGTTATTTACTCAAAGCAAATGAGGCTAAAAAAACTCGGGTGTGCAAAATGAAAAAAAAGATAACCATAGGATTGATCATAGTGGTCATTGCATATTTGTGGTCTCCTTTCTATTTACCGTTTTGCTTTTTCATAAACGATTCTATCCTCGGATGTATGGTAGCGAAAATGCGAATTGAGCTGTTCATGACGGGAGTAGAGGTAGTCGAAATAAAAAGCGCAACAGGTAAACTCGCGGGTAACGGAAACGGCATTGACTACGTTGGTGCGGCTTTGATATGCGGAGGCGAAGCAGAAGCGAAAAAGGCCGCAGATGCACTATCGAATGATTTTGATATCGTTGGATACGTCGAGCAGACCGACTCGAACATTGATATTTACGTATGGGAGCGCAATAGTGCCTCCTACGACACGGACGTCAACGCAGAGGCTGACAAAACGTATTATACCGTCTATTTCCAACACTCAACGAAGCTCTCAAATGAACACGACGTAAGAGGGCACTAAACACTAAACCGCAACAAAGTCATATAACAAAAAAAGAGAAGATCCAAAGAGCGTGCACGGCGAGCGGAGAAATCATCCGTCTTGTATTCGTCAGGCGGGGGCTTGCTCCCGCCGCTAAAAACATTCCACACTAAACAAAGAGATACCCCCGACAGATTTCAAGTCTGTCGGGGGTATATTATTGTATCGCTTTGGTTTTACGTATCCAAAGGCTCCCTCCGGGTGGGCGCGACGCGTTAAGGCAAAAAGGAAGTTGGATATTTCTTGTAGGGGTCGACGTCCCCGGCGACCCGTTAAATCGAAAAATTGCTCCACCCTAAACAAAGAGATACCCCCGACAGATTTTTTAAAAGTCTGTCGGGGGTATATTATTGTATCGCTTTGGTTTTACGTATCCAAAGGCTCCCTCCGGGTGGGCGCGACGCGTTAAGAAAATATGCCGGTGGCATATTTTTAGCCAAAGCGGGAAGCAAGCTATGCTTGCGACCAGGGCCGAAGGCTCCCGACGAAGTCGGGTGAGGGAGAGCGCGTGACAATAAAGTTAGCACAAACCAAAAGTCTCGCAGGCTCCTTCCACCGCTAACGCGGTCCCCCGTCTCGCTGCGGCTCGGTCCCGCTCGGGCTCTGACACCGCACTGTGGTGTCATTCACTCCCCTCGCGCCGCTTCGCTACCTCTCGGAGGGAGGCTGATTCCCGGCGCCTCCCTATGTTACTGTTGTAGTTATGGCGGTTTCGTTTTTAATAAAAGTTTTGATCGACCTTTTTCAAAAGGTCGCGGGGCGTGGGCGCGCAGCCCACAGCGGCGCCTTCTTTTTTTGTAGCTTTTGTGCATTTGTCCTACTTTGCACAAAAAATGTTGACAAAAAATCTAATAAATGGTAAAATGCAAGTAGAAATACAAGGGAGGGATGAAATATGGTAAACAAGACGATCATATCATCGCCGCGCGGCGTTGTGCTGTTACCATGCACTCTCTTTCTCTTGTCGGGAGAAAAACTACAATACAGCATGTGAAGCGCACAAGCCGCAGTTGATGCCGGGTTTGTGCGCTTTTTAAACTGCATACTTTACAATATATATGAATAAGGAGGAAACCAAAATGAAAAAAGCAATGGCATTGATATCATTGACGGTGCTTGTTGTTCTTATTTTTGCATCGTGTGCGAATGAGGACGTTACCGGCGTTAATACTGATATTGTAAGTGATACTGCAGTTATTACAAATAACGAGTCAAAAGTTGAATATAACGTTTTTTTATATAGTAATTATTTGTATAAGCTTTTCAAGAAAGAAACTCCAAAATCGACCGGAATATATGAAATGCCAACAAAATATGATGGTGAATATGAGATCAAACAAGTCGGAGACATTCAGCTTGAAATGAAGCTTGTAGAAAAAGAAACAGGACATTACCAATATATAAGTTGTTATTTGTTAAAAAACGGAGAGCACAGAGTATCCATTTTTGATAACAATGCAAATGATTTTGCATTGAGTGCCGCATATATTGACAAGAAAAACTGGAAAAAGGGATTTTTAAAAGAATACCAAGAAGATGAATTGAGCGAAGAAAAACTGATAAAACATTGCAAAGACTATATTGCTGAATTTGATAAGGACATAGACTATTCGCTCTATACTTATTATTGTATTACCTCGTTCGAGGAGCCTGACGAATATTATTCCGGCAAGCTCTGGAGAGAAGGATTTTATGAGGAAATTCAAGTTGAAAACGTAACGTTAAAACCCCGAGATTATACGCTAAAGTATAAGTTCAAGGTTGGAGAATATTTTACAAGCAATTTAGTACATGTCACTACTAATGAAAATGGAGACATTCAATCGATAAGATATACATACGTTGAAGCTGATTGGTCAAAATATGCACTGGAGAACGAGGAACTGACTAAAATTGCAAAGGATTTTTTGGATAAGTATCTCGTTGAAGACTGTAAACTGATCTCTTATGAAACGACACCTTATGTAATCTTGATAACAAAAAACTATGGTGTACGTGTCAAGTTTTACCTTGATATTACGGTGGAATATGAGGGAAAGATCATTTCCGGAACAGAAGAACTTACTATCGTTTTTCCTGATGAAATAACAGGTATGGAGTCTTGTGGATGAGGATACCAGCAATTCGGTAGTCTATCAATGTGAAAAGGAGGATCAACAATGAAAAAGAAAATAGCGATAATACTGATGTGCATTTTGGCAATAGTAGTGCTGATAGGATGTTCGGCAGAGTTAACGGATGACGCTACAATAGACGCCGCTGACACGAGCGTTGATAGCGGCAGTGTAGTTGATCCTATTGAAAAACTTTCCGGTCAAGCGGTACGACGCGAGGACGGAACGTACGTTCTCAATCTCATCGGATATGATCCGAGCGTTGACTATGAAAAAGCATATAACGCAGCATGTAGAGGACCGGAACCAACCCATATGTTATTTGACCTCCCCGAAACAATGGAAGAGATCAAAAGCATGGTGTTGAACAATGACTGGCCTAAAAAATATTTATTACTTTTAGCGCAAAGAAAAGCCTATAATGCCCATGATGGAGAAACATATGAATTTGTTCTTCCTGACCTTGATATGTATGATAAAATTCCGATATTAAAAAGCGAACAGTCAGACGTCAAGATAGTTGATCCATTTTGGATTGATGCTGGTTCGTTGCATGTGTATTTTAATTATTCAGATCCGATTGTTTACGGCGCGCCGGAAGTATCGATTAATG
>JAZQXE010000022.1:0-6504 GCA_045632705.1 Eubacteriales bacterium
CTACTTCAAACTGTGCCACAGGCACATCATAACTTGCCGAAGGCAATCATAACTCATAACTCGCCGCAGGCGATCATAGTTGATCGAATGGGAATAAGCCAAAGGCTTATTCCCATTCGATCGTTCCCGTGGGCTTAGGCGTGAGGTCGTAAAGTACGCGGTTGATGCCCTCTACCTCGTGGGTGATACGGTAGGTTATCTTGTTCAGTATCTCATAGCGGATAGGCTCGATGGTTGCGGTCATAGCGTCCGTAGTATTTACGGCGCGGATGATCGCGGGCCAGCCCTCGTAGCGCGCTTCGTTGCGCACGCCGACACTCTTGATATCCGGTACGGAAATAAAGTACTGCCATACGTGCTCAGCAAGACCACAGAGGTCAAATTCCTCGCGGAGTATTGCGTCTGCTTCTCTGAGGGCGTTCAGTCTGTCGCGGGTGATAGCACCGAGGCATCTTACGCCGAGACCGGGACCGGGGAAGGGCTGACGGTAGACCATAGCGTGAGGAAGGCCGAGTGCTTCACCTACTACTCTTACCTCGTCCTTGAAGAGCAGCTTGATAGGCTCAACGAGGGACATTGCCATATCGTCCGGCAGACCGCCGACGTTGTGGTGTGATTTTACGGGCTTGCCGCTTTCTTTTGCCTTTATAGATTCGAGGATATCGGGATAGATGGTGCCCTGAGCGGGGGATTCGATTCCGTCGAGCTTTGCAGCTTCTTCATCGAACACCTTTATAAACTCACCGCCGATGATCTTTCTCTTCTTTTCGGGGTCGCTGACACCTGCGAGAAGGTCAAGGAATCTGTCGGTAGCGTCAACGTACACGAGGTTAGCGTCGAGTCCCTCGCGGAAAACTCTGATGACGTCTTCACTCTCGCCTTTGCGCATAAGGCCGTGATTTACGTGAACGCACACGAGCTGCTTTCCTATTGCTTTTATGAGCAATGCCGCAACGACAGAGCTGTCAACTCCGCCTGAAAGTGCGAGAAGAACTTTTTTATCTTTTACCTGTGCTCTTACTGCATCTACCTGCTCGTCAATGAACTTTTTAGCAAGCTCGGGAGTGGTGATGCGTGCCATGGAATCGGGTCTTACATTCGTATCCATCGTTATCCCTCCGATTGTTTAGAAAAATTGATAAATATATTATATACATTGATATGTAAAAATGCAAGAATTTTTTTTGCGACGGTTGAATTTTTTGCGACGAAATTTGGGCTTTTCCACTGCCGCTTTTTTGTACAAAGTGACCTCCGTCCAAAAGTGCGCTCCGCTCTACGCCTTTCCGTGAGAGATGAGGACGTTATCGCCCGATATAGAGATAAGCGCGTAGCTATGCTCAAATCCTTCCCCGAGTCCCCCGATGCTTCCGGGGTTTACTACGTACAGGGGCTTTTCGTTATTCTCACCCGGCAGGTAAGCGAGCCGCTTTTTGTGAGTGTGGCCGTATAGCAGGATATCCGCTCCGCGAGCTCTTGCGGCGGCGATGACGCTCTCCTCTCCGCGCTTTACCGAGTAGGCGTGCCCGTGGGTGAAGAATATCTTTTTCCCCTCGAGCGTTATCTCGTCGGATATCGGCACGTCGCACAACAGAGAGAGCCCTACGTCGTTGTTTCCGCGGACGGCAAGAAAAGACACGAGAGGGAAGTGGCGCTTGAGTGCATTAAAGTCCGCCCCACCGTCTCCGAGAAAAATGGCGGCGTCGGCGTCGGGGTGCATACTGAGCGCTTTTTTTATGTATATCATAGCTCCGTGAGAGTCGGAGAGTACTATTATTTTCATTTCGTGCCGCCTCCTCGTGTTACGAAAATCAACGCAACTTCATATACTGTGTATACGAGATATTTTATACGAAAAGAGGAAAAAAGTCAATGCAACTTGATAAAAGCGCAATAGACAAACTTCTGCTGCTCGACGACAACGGAATGTGGGCGGTAATAAGGCTGATAGCCTCGCAATCGGGCGTGGATCTGCCGCAGCGTATGCCCTCCGATCAGCTGGCTCTCATCAGACGGGCACTGTCGAATGCGACGGACTCGGATATTGCCGCGGCATCGGAAATAATAGGAAAATTCAAACGGCAGAACGGAGGCTGATCGCGCGTGAGTGAAGAAAAGGACACGGGCGCGCTCCCCTCGCTTTTGGCAGATCCCAATACGCTGTCTTTTCTCGCTCAAATGCTGTCGGCAGGCGCGGGACAAAACGGCGCGCCAAAGGACGCAAGCTCAGAGGAGGACTCGGGCGCAGAGCACGCGAGTGCGGGCGCAAGGCAAGCGGGAGGAGGGCTCGACGTTTCTTCTCTTTTAGGCGGTATTCTCTCGGATCCCTCGGCTATCGAGTCGATGATGAAGCTGATGCCGCTCGTTACTTCTATGATGTCGGGGATGGGAGGAGCGGCGGAGAAAAATACGCGCCCATCGGCGCAGAGCGCGGGGGCGTTCGCTTTGCCCGGGGCAGAAAAATACCCGATGCCCGTCAGAGCGACGGACAGACGCTCGGCACTTTTGCTTGCGCTCAAGCCCTATATGCCAAAGGACAAGGCGGATATGATAGATACTATCGTGCGCGTTATCGAGATAATGTCACTGATAAAATAAGGAGGAGCAGAGAATGTACACACAGCGCTCCGGGGGTGCGTATATCCCCTCAAACTATCACGGAAACGCACTCTATTTCGAGTCGCCGGCAAAGGATGAAGATGACGGGTGCGGTGAGACTGACGCCCTTTCTCACAACTGCTGCGGAGAAGGCGTACGTTTGCGAGAGGATACGAATGGAATTTGCAGTGATCATAGCGTGGATCACGTCGGCGCGGCGAGTGAACCCTGCGAGAAAAAGCGCGAGGCATCCATACTCGACCGCTTCCTCGGCACCGACGGCACACGCTTGATACCGTTGCTTCTGCTCGCGCTGTTTTTCTTCTCGGAGGAAAATAAACGCGACGACGGTACGCTTTTGCTCTTGTTACTCGTGCTTTTGCTTTAGACAGAGCAGGATAAATGCAACTGTTATCCAATACACACAAAAAGGAAGGCAGCCGCAAGACTTCCTTCCTTTTTTAGTTGGTTTTGAAATTTCAGTTAGTCAGCTTGTGCCGTAGGTTTGCCCTCTACAACGTTTTTTATCCACTCTATCGAGGGATTTTCTTTAAAATGTACAAGTTGAATACTCTAATTAGGTATCAAAAGAAATTGACGTGAAAATTCCAATTCTCCCGCTTCGTCAACAAAAATGGCAGCAAATAAGATACATGCCTTGTCTTCTATCGCTAAAACAACAGGCATACCGATCTTGAGCTCCAGATCATCCCTGTTCTTGTATATTTCCGACGTCTCTTTCATATTGCTTCGTATTATTTCACAAAGCTCATCCTCAAAAGATTCAAATCCTTTGACCACTTCGTCAAAGTCATCTTTGAGCTCCTCTACGTTGCAAATATCAATTAATAAGCCGTTAGTTTTAAAGTAAACCGTTGCATTATTTGGAGTGGCATAACCGTCTCTTACGTCGTCAAATATAAATTCATAGTCACATATACGCTCATTTTCAGCAGGATCAAGAAGAAGTCCCTCTTCTGTTGTAAACCGTGTTTCATTAGGTTTCTCCCTAACGAGAAATGTTTGTGTCCGATATTTAAAATTAGAGACGTCCATATCAGAGTATTCCGAAATTAGATCTATAGCCTTTTGCTTGTATTCTTTTTCGGTTACTTTTGAAAGATCGAATTCAATGTCATTTACGACTATCCTTATCACACGGTCGGTATTTTTTTCATAGAATGCACTCGCTATACATTGTATCACTCCTGCATCATCCGGCTTTTCAAGTATATATTTATCAACATCCTTATTCAATGACAACACATAAACCGAATGGGAATAATCCAACTCATACGTCACGTTTTGAACCTTAATAGTCTTTTTTTTAGGGGCATCCTCATTTTGATATTCTTCAGTTTGCTTATGCAAATACGAATTAATCTCAAATATGCTGCTTGTGACAGATTCAGTCATATTGTATTGCATCAGAGTATAGTCTTCGAGTTTCGTCCCCCGTTTTAATTCTATCTTTGAGCTTTCCCCGGGTGTCGCTTGAAAACTCGTCTCTTGTGTGGTTTGAGAAGCATCGTCAATGGTGTTTGCGTCACGTGCGCATCCGCAAACCGATATAAAAACCGCCAAAATCAATATCGCGTAAAAAATAGCTGAAATGTGCTTTTTCATTGTTTATCCTCCTTTTATGAAATTTCTTTGGAACCATAAACTATACTGTTTCTTGCAGTAACTAGTAGCCCATCGTCGGTATAGTAATTATCCAAGCTACTAAAACCATTCGAAAGCACAGAATCATATGCCGATTGGCATATCTCATCCAACGTACTTCCTGAAGGATTGTTCTTATAATGACAATATAATTCGAAAAATTTTTTGCACCATTCATTGGCAAAAGCAGAATTAATTGAGTTTTCAAAACCTATTACTGCTTTGGCTCCTTTTTGCTGTACTGTTGTTGCGAAATTATAAGTTTCATTTTCTCCTCCCTGAGCAGTCAGGCATGCACCCAAAATAATTAGAGAAGTGTTTTCAAATGCTTCATCAGGTAAACACGATACATTATTTATGTCAATTGAACCATTTGTTACTTGTATTGATGTACGAGAACCATGAGTTCTTATTAAAAAGATATCCGATGTGCTCATATAGTATAACACTTCGTAATAAGACATACCCGAACTTGCTGTTTCATGATTATCAAATACATTATTGTATCCTATAGTAGATAGCTCTTCTATAGCATCATCAAAAAAGCTGGAACGATCATACGTCTCAGGGATCACAATTAGTGCAGCATCTCGATAACCACGAATATTCCACTCATCTAAGAAATTCGAATCTTGAACATAACTACCTAATTCTAGAAATAGCGAATTGTTAACTGCTATCAATACCAAACCTTCATTTTCTTTTGCCTTAGGAATCAATTTGTATGCACCGTTATTAATAAGTACACACTTCCATTTCATATTATCCGTTACTTCTCCTTTTGTCAAAAAGACATAATTATCATCATCACTTACGGAAAGATAGCAGTCAGTGTATGGTCCATTATTCACATTAATGGAGAAATATCCATTTTCCACCTCCACAAACTCCCATTGCTGCGAATAACCACCATCAAAATAGGCTTGTTGAGCTCTACAATTGTCATAGTCATTTGTGCTGCTATACGTGTACAAATACTTTGATGTTGCTTTATTTTGAACAAAATATGTTGTTTTTTCAACAACATATACATTATATGTTGTTGTTAACGTTAAAGAACCAATTGTTATACTCCCTGTTATTCTAGTGGGTACATCTGAAGCCAACAATCCTGTTATCGTACCTGTTGAAGAGTCTATTTCTACAAGAGCGTGTTGCGTTGTCCACTCAAAATTCTGCGCGGCGCTCCTCCTGGAACTAAATACAGCCTTCAATCCAAGCTGAGAAAGAGTCTTGCTCTGACCAACAAAAATATTTTTCGTCGGATCTGTTACAAGCTGTTCCGTCTCCGTATCATATAACAGTATCCTGTCTGTGTAATTCACAGATGAAAAATCAAATCCGTAACTCAAGCCTTCACCCATAGCATCGCCGGTAAATATTTCACTATACTCTCCGTCTCTTGCATTATACAAGCTCAGTCCATATTCTGTCAACTGAATTAACCAAGCGTATTGAGTATTCAACAATTCATCCGACTCGAACAGGTTGGGACGTTCTAAAACTCTTACATTGTTGTTTCCATCCTGGGAGAGCAACATTGTTGGATTGTGCATAGGTCTCAACGTATATTGACCATGCCCTATATAAAACAGCCTCCACAATTGATGCAAGTTGTTTTCCTGCAAATAATTTCCAAGCACAACGTCGGAATCAGTAATACCTCCGCCGCTGACAGTAAGATAATCTAACTCAATGAAATTACATATCGTACAGACGAGAGTTTCAAAAATCACGTACACTCTTATTGTGTCGCTCAACGTTGTTCCGCCCACTGTTGCACTTACCGTTATATCTGCAAAACCTTCGTGTTGCGGGATCATCAATCCATATTGATCTACAGTAGCAACGTAACTGTAAGAAGAAGACCATTCCAATTGAGCTCCATAAGGATACAACAAATAGTAATCTTGTAATTCAGTTGTACCTCCTATAACGAAAACAGATATTTCTGTAATATCTTCTAACGAATAAAAGTCTGCAAAACGCAGCTCTACAGCATACTCCACCACTAAAAACGGCTTATGGTTTGAGCGTTCGTAAGAAGCGAAGGTCTTGTAGTTGTGTGTAGTGTCTGCCTCGTGGTCGGCTCCCGCCATAAAAATGATACCTTTGTCAAGGTCATAAGTGTTATTTGCCCAACCTTGCACAGCGGCAGTTATATCAAACCCGTACGATTGATGCACGTCAAATGTAAGCCCCGTAAAATAGGAGATCTCGTAGCTGTCAAGGAGTGCCCCT
>JAZQXE010000023.1:0-7423 GCA_045632705.1 Eubacteriales bacterium
GATTATATGAATCGAGAAACTCTTAAAGTGCTGACGGAAGAAGAGACGGAAGAAATATTGGCAGATATTTCTTCCCTTGTCGGAAGAAATGAGGTGTCCCCGCCTCGCGGTTACTTTGGTAAGTATGTAATTGCAATAATATATTCAAACGGAGAGATGGAATTGATAGGGGGATATGAGGTTGGTTACGTTACATTGAAGGGGAGAGTGGGAGTTTTACTTTACAATTTTGGATATGAAGATGTTACGAATATAATATCAAAATACTACGATATATCTGCGACAACGGTCACAGCGCAGTGATTTTGTAGATCGGCGGGTTGGTGACTACAACGGTCGACGCGATAGGCAAAGTTGAAAGCTTCACTCCGTTGTATAGGATATATACAATAAAAGCGATAACAGGAGGTCACACAAATGAAATCAACCAATAAATGGTTGCTTGCTTTGATTATGATAGCTTGCGTTTTTTTCGTGTTGGTCCTATTATTCTATATTTTATTGCCTGTAGGATGTGTGAGTCTTTTGTCATATTATTCCAACAGAGCAGAATATATACATGAGTTTAGACAACCGAAGCAAAATATAGATAAGGTAGAGATATGCACCATTGACAACTATGATTATATTAATCGAGAAACTCTCAAAGTGCTGACGGAAGAAGAGGCGGAAGATATATTGAAAGAAATATCGACGGTTATTGAGAAAAACTACGGACCGCCGCCTGCTACTACTTTTGGTGACTACGTAATTCTAATATCTTATTCAAACGGAGAGGTAGAGTTGATAGGAAGTCTTCGTATTGGTTACGTTTCTCCGGATGGAAAAATGAAGATTACAACTTATGGTTTTGGTTATGAAAGAATTTCCAACATAATATCAAAATATTACGACATATCCTCTACGACAACCGTCACAACGCAGTGACTTTGTAAATCGGTAGCTCACCGCCTACAACGGTCAGAGTATCAGCTACGACGCGATAGGCAATCCGACAAGCTACATGGGCTGGGATAGTCTCGGTTTGAGCATGAGCTTTTAGGCGGGAGTACCCCATTTAGCGAGAGGGCGGTTTATAAACGAGTCGCATAAAACAGAAAGCCCATACCTAAAAGCTTTTTATAAAAGTTTTTGGGAGGGGGCAAAAGGAGAAGACCATGAAAAAACTGCTTTGGATTTGGTTGGTAATGATTTATCTTTTTGCAGAAGGAATAATCGTGAATTGTTTCTTGCTCATATTAGTTGAAAACTTTATGTATTATCAATTGCATTTGTCTGTTCAGTTGTCAATGTTTATTCCGTTGATACCTTTGGTCACTATGCTACGTTTGATTACTCTTCAGGTGCTTGTATGGCAGCATAGAGATGAGATATTAACGGTAGAAGAGCAGAGAAATAGCGGGGTTGAGGTGTTCTTTTTGGCTATTTTTGTAGAGATATTATTTATAGTTGGGACAATAGCAGTGATGATTCCACAACCATAATAGATCGTGCGATTATGATATGGGGGTTAATTATGAATAAAAGTACAAAAAAGATAGGCATAATTGCTGTAATAGTAGCGGTGGCATTGCTGTTTATTGCAATAGCGGGAGTTGCTCTTTGGTTTGTTGGATACAATTTCCTCAAAACGATCGATTACTCTGCAAAGGAGACGGCAGTCTTTGAAATGACGAGTGATCACATTGAGGCTGACGACGCCTTAGAAAGTACTTACGGTGAAGTGACGAGCGTAACGCTCGATACCGACAGAGAAGCACAAAACAACGGAGACAACACGCTAACCCTATGGTGTATTGTTGAGTTTGACTCCGAACAGAAATATGAGTTTCAGGTGTTGTTTGGCTGGGACGACAACGGCGAGCCGACGTACACCTACCAGAGCATAGATCCGATCTCTGCCGACGAGAAATAAGCCAAATAACTATACAAATGGTAAGCGCCGTTGCTGTTGACGAGAAGACGTAGAGCTACGAGTATGACGCGGACGGTCAGAGAGTCAGAAAAACGGTAAACGGTACGACCACCTATTACTACGACGACCGCGGGGACGCGCGAGCGTGAGCTTTTAGGCGGGAGTACCCCATTTAGCGAGAGGACGGTTTATAAACGAGTCGCATAAAACAGAAAGCCCATACCTAAAAGCTTTTTATAAAAGTTTTTGGGAGGGGCAAAAGGGGGAGACCTTTTCTCAAAAAGGTCTCCCCCTTAATATATCGCATAGTATATAGCACCATATAATTCGTCCGCCACTCAGTTAGGCAAAAGCTCCGAGCGGAGAAATTCAATAATCTTTTTCTCCTCGCGGGAAATTTTTACTTGCGTTACGGAGAGCAGGTCTGCGGTTTTTTGTTGTGACATATCTTTGAAATATCTGTATATGACGATCTTTCTCCACAGAGGCGGCATTTTCGTTATGGCTTGGGTGAGGGCGATCTTGTCAAAGGTACGCTCGCACTCGTACTCGTCGCAGAGCGTTTGCTCGATGCACGCGCGTTCGTCGTCGAATATGGGGTCGCTGAGCATAGTGACGGGACTTACGGCTTCGAGCGCGTCGGAGGCTTCCTCTACCTTGATACCGAGCATATCTGCAAGCTCGGAAATGCGCGGCTCGCATCCGTTGTCGGTTATATATTTTTGCCTTTTTGAGAGTAGCAACGCACCGAGGCGTTTTTGTTCTCTGCCGACTTTTATCAGACCGTCGTCACGCAAAAATCTCTTTATTTCTCCCATTATCAGAGGCACGGCGTAGGTGGAGAACACACATCCGCGCTCCTCGTCAAAGGAGCGTATCGCTTTTAACATTCCGATATTACCGATCTGTATCAGATCCTCGTACTCAACGCCTCTCGAGAGAAAACGAACGGCGATCGAGCGCACGAGCCCGCCGTTTAGCTCGCATATCTCACCGCAGGCGTCGTCGTCTCCGTTTTGCGCACGACGAATAAGCACGAGCGTTTTTTCATAGGCTGAGTTTTTGTTTTTTTGTTGTGTTATCATTTTTTGCTTGGATCAGATACGCCGCGAAAGCTGCTTTGTCATACTGACCCTCGTACCTTTTCCCACCTGAGAATAGATACGTATACCTCCCATAAAGCTTTCCATAACGGAAAAGCCCATACCGCTTCGTTCTCCCGTGTTGTCGGTGGTGTAAAGGGGCGTGAGGGCAAGGGGGATGTCTTCTATTCCGCATCCCTTGTCCTTGACGTCAATTTTAAGAGAGCGATCCGAGTACAGAGTTGCCGTTATGTAGATGCTTCCTCCGAGATTTTTGTATCCGTGTACGATACAGTTCGTTACCGCCTCGCTGACCGAGCATTTTATATCTGCCAGCTCCTCTATCGTTGGGTCGAGTTGCGCGCAAAACGAGCCGACGAGCGCTCTTGCCACGCCTTCATTTACAGATATGGCGGGCAGGGTTATCTTTAACATATTAATTGGTTGCTTTGACATCTTTTTATCCTCTCTTACATTTTTGTATCGATAAATTCAAACATTTTCTCCGCTCCCGCAAGCGAGAGTATCTTCATGATCCTTTTGTTGCATCCGTATAAAAACAAACGGCATCCGATATCCTTTGCCCTTTGATATCTGCCGAGTAAAAGTCCGAGCCCCGAGGAGTCCATAAAATCTATTCCCGAAAGGTCAAGTATCAGCGTCTGGGGCCTGCCGAGGTACATTTCGTTGTCTATACGCTCACGCAGAGTGCGTGCGCTGTGGTGGTCTATATCTCCGCGCGGTGCTATCGTCATCGTTTCCGATTCGGAGGTTACTACTATTTTTGATGCTTCTTTTTCCATTGTGTACGCCTTTCTTAGTTGAAGTTATTACTAAAGGTATGTTAACACAAAAGCACCGCGCATTTTGTCAAAGTATGCGCGGTGCTTTTCTTATTTAAAAAATATTTAATTGAGTTCAACGCTTAAAGCGCTTTTTGATATCGTGGTTTTGCTTTAATCTCTTTATATGGTAAATTGCGTCCGAGCCGAAAAACAATAGCACGTTCAAAAACGCAACGAGGATGGCAGCTCTTGTTATCCAGCTTCCTACGATAAATGAATATATGAAGATGAGCAGATCCGCAAAAGCGAGATATTTGACCTTTACCGGCAGAAAGAAGAACAACGACAACTCAAATTCGGGATAGACGAGAGCAAATGCAAAAAACAACGAGAGATTGAGATACGTGTTCGTTGCACCGCCGACGATCAGTCCTGCGGCTATCGTGCCGAGTATGCCGACCAGATAAAAGAGATTGAAGCGGAAAGCCCCCCATCTCTCTTCGAGAGCCGAGCCCATCAACCACCACAGATAAAGGGCAAATACGATAAAAACGATGCTTCTGTCGGGAGGTATGAGTATAAAGGTTATTATCCTCCACACCTGCCCCGAACAGATCTCCCATTTGTTAAACGCAAGATACGAGGAGAGGGTAGTGCCGAGTCTTGCCACGAACATCATATCAAGAACGTATACCAGAGCCATAGCGCCCACTATCGCGAGCATAAGATTCGGTATGGCAAATCTGCCGAGCTTATATTCAAGACGTTTAAAAAACTTGGTGTTGAACATATTTATACCTCCTTTTAAAAAAGAGTATCACAGACGGAGTGTCAAAGACCGTCGCTTACGGTCAGTTCAGAAATATTTTCTGTCAAGGGAGCGGAGCTGTATCGCTTCTGCAATATGCTCTGCGCGTATCTTCTCGGAAGCTTCAAGGTCCGCTATCGTGCGGGCGACTCGCAGTATCTTGTCGTGTCCGCGTGCAGATAGACCCAGAGCATCAAAGGCGGTCTTGAGCAGAGCTGCACCGTCCTCATCGGGCTTGCAGTAGGTTTGAACTTCTCTTGGAGAGAGGGAAGCGTTGGAGTATTTCTTTTTCAGTCCGTCCCGCTCAAATCGACGCGCGGCAAATTCTCTTGCGGCGTTTACGCGTGCTTTTATCTCGGCGGAGCGTTCTCCCCGCTCACCGTTTGTCATATCGTCGTAGCTGACGGGCGGTACTTCTATTTGAATGTCTATTCTGTCAAGCAGAGGGCCTGATATCTTTGACATATATTTTTTGATATCCGCAGGGGCGCAGGTACATTCCTTTGTCGGATGACCGAAATATCCGCATTTGCAGGGGTTCATTGCGCATACGAGCATAAAATCGCAGGGGTATGAGAGTCTGCCCATTACGCGCGTTATCGTTACCTTGCCATCCTCAAGAGGCTGGCGTAGTCCCTCGGTGACCTGCTTTGGAAATTCGGGCAGCTCGTCGAGGAATAGCACACCGTTGTGCGCGAGAGATATTTCGCCCGGCTTTGGTACGGAGCCTCCGCCTATCAGAGAAACGGGGCTGACCGTGTGGTGAGGCGAGCGGAAGGGACGCGTGGTCAATAGGGGCTTGTTTCCGAGCAGTCCCGAGATGGAGTGGAGCTTTGTTGATTCGAGCGCTTCCTCAAAGGTAAGATCGGGCAGAATGGTAGGCAGACGTTTTGCGAGCATACTTTTACCCGAACCTGGAGTGCCGAGCATGAGAATATTGTGCGAGCCCGCCGCCGCGATCTCAAGCGCACGCTTGACGTTTTGCTGACCGAGTACGTCGTAAAAATCAACGTCGTTGAGTGAGCCGTCGGAGGAGAAGGTAGACTCGTCAAAGACCATGGGTTCAAGATATCTCTCGCCTCTGAGGTGACGGATGAGGGAAACGACATTGTCAACGCCGTACACGGTAATGCCGCGAACGACAGAGGCTTCCTTTGCGTTTTCTCTTGGGACGTATATTTCTTTCATGCCTCCGTCACGAGCGGCTGCCGCGAGGCACAGAGCTCCCTTTACGGGATGAAGATCACCCGAGAGAGAAAGCTCTCCGATTATGCATTTGTCGGACATATCGACGTCGCTTGGTATTACGCCCGTTGCGCATAATATTCCCGCTAAAATTGCAACGTCGTATCCCGAGCCTTCCTTTTTTCTGTCGGCGGGCGCGAGATTTACCATAATACCGCCCGACGGCATCCGTAACCCGCAGTTTTCAGCGGCGATGCATACGCGCTCTCTTGCTTCCTTTACCGCAGTGTCAGGAAGTCCAACTATCTGAAAGTCGTTCATTTTAGCCTGAACGCTGCATTCTACTTCAACTATAAAGCCTTCTATACCGAACAAGGCGGCAGATCTTACTGTTGTTAACATAGCACCCTCTGTTGTCCCTTTTTTCTTTATATTACCATATTTCACCCGTATTTTCAATAAAATATAAAAATTTGCGATTTAATATTGTCTAATGATGAAAAATGTGCTAAAATGAATAATAACGAATCAAAACTTGCATTTTTTTCATTCTCGGAGCGTTTTCGAGAGGAGGTACTACTATGAAAAGATCTTATTCGGACATTACTCCTTTTATACAGAAAAAGGCGGAGTTGTCCTGTCAAAATAACGGTATCGTGGCGGATATGTATACACAGCACCACGTTTACAGAGGTTTGCGTGACGTAACGGGAAGGGGCGTAGTTACGGGTCTTACCGAGATATCGAACGTTATCGGTAGAAAGGAGCTTCCCGACGGAAGCGTAGAAGGTTGCGAGGGTGAGCTTTACTATCGCGGCGTTGACGTGCACGACCTTGTTCACGGCGCTATGCGCGACGGACATTTCGGATTTGAGGAGGCAGTATATCTTTTGCTGTTTTCCGAGCTTCCGTCAAGATCGGATCTGGCAGAATTCCGCGAGGAACTTGCAAATTACAGATCCTTGCCAAATTCTTTTGTCAGAGATATGATACTGAAAGCACCCGGAAAAGATATGATGAATATTATATCAAGATGCGTGCTTGCACTTTATTCCTACGACGACAATCCCGACGATATATCGGTGCAGAACGTGTTGCGTCAGAGCCTTCAGCTCATAGCTATGTTCCCGCTTCTCTCGGCATACAGCTATCAGTCGTACAGACACTACCATCTCGGAGAGAGTCTCATAGTTCATCTGCCTGACACAAATCTCTCGACGGCGGAGAATTTTTTGCGGCTCATCAGAGATAACGGAGAATATACGGAGCTTGAAGCAAGGATACTTGACCTTGCGCTCGTTCTTCATGCAGAGCACGGCGGAGGAAACAACTCGACGTTTACCACCCACGTCGTCAGCTCCTCGGGTACGGATACGTACTCTGCTATTTCAGCGGCACTCGGATCGCTCAAGGGCCCGCGTCACGGAGGCGCTAACATAAAGGTCGTCCGTATGTTTGAGGATATGAAGGCGTCAGTAAATACGTCGTCCGACGCGGAGGTACGCGACTATCTCTTCAAGCTGCTCAACAAGGAAGCGTTCGACGGTGCGGGATTGATATACGGTGTGGGACACGCCGTTTATTCAAACTCCGACCCCCGTTCGGATATACTCAAGGAATACGCGCAGAGACTCGCGGTAGAAAAGGG